>JAJYBV010000054.1 GCA_021778805.1 Chloroflexota bacterium
GCCTCGGCTGTACGCTCTACCAAGTCCGGGCTCGTTTATGGGATGACTACCTTACTCAGGAGTTACTCAACCCGCGCATTCCTGTCTTGTCCCATTCGTAAGCGAAAGTCCTAACTTATCATTTCAAATATTCAATCATCAAAAAATGAACAAAACGGCTTAAAAATCATTGATGGCAGTTTTGAGGTAGATTACAAGGAATATGTGATACAAGCATTAATTTTTGCTGATAAGATAAAAGCCTATTATGATTCATGCATACCAAGAGTATTTCATGATTCATTTGATGAAAACCAATATGAATTATTTTGGGAAGAATTTAATTTATATTACCAAACTTTAAAAGAAATGTGGAATAAATAACAGGCTGCATGGTCCGGAGTCTAGCAGATTCTTGGTTCATGCAGTCTAAGCAAATGCGCTGCCTTGCAACAGCTTGCTTGTTGACAAGTTATAGACACTGTTGTAGTGTGTAAGAAATCTATTAAAATCTCTTAGGAGCCAGAACACAGAATTATAATTGTAAAAATGCTTGGTATACGCCATATTGGCGGGGAAAACAATACATGAATTACAAATTTAAAATACACCGTTCTTACCTGTTTTTGATTGTTTTATTTGGTTTAGCAATAGTTGCGTTGGCATTAAGTATTTCTGCCACCATTTCGCTCAGCCAGCCGCATGCAGTTGCATTAGCTTCACTTTCAACACCGGCTTCCGCAGTCAAGCCAGTTGTTCCAGCGCCAAATAATTCTACCCAACCACTTTCCATTGTTCCTTTAACAGTATATTTCCTGGATGGCGTGTGGAGTATCTGTTTAATTGTTGCTGGTTTTCTGCTGTATAAATTTCGCCCTGCAAAAACATCCTAACAGATTTTATCAGCTAATAGACCTGGCATACGTTACGCATAAAACAGGAAAAGCCGGTGGTGTCCCCGTATTTCTTATTTAGGCTCAGGTCTTTTATAGATTGAATATCGCGTACAGCGCGCGCCAAAAGAATACATAGCCGCGCGCTGTTTTTAGGCGTTACCGCTAACCAATTGGCTAACGCATTTCCGTTGCCTGCGCTTCTTCTTCCAATTCCTCGAAGTTGCGGGTATACAGTCGTGTATATAAACCATTCTGCGCCATCAATTCTTCATGTGTTCCGCGTTCGGCTATGACGCCATTTTTCATCACAAAAATCATATCGGCGCGCTCAACCGTTGTAAGCCGATGCGCTACAACAAATGTGGTTCTGTTTTGTATCAGCCGATTCAATGCGTCTTGCACCAGCGCTTCAGATTCATTATCCAGCGAAGCGGTTGCTTCATCCAGCAGCAAAATGCGCGGCTGACGTAAAATTGCGCGCGCTATTGCAATACGCTGCCGCTGCCCCATCGATAGTTTTACCCCGCGTTCACCGGCCATAGAATCTAATTTATCCGGCAATTTATCAATAAATTCCCAAGCGTTGGCCGCTTTTGCAGCGGCAATAATATCTTCCTCGGTTGCCTCCAGCCGGCCGTATAAAATATTATCGCGAATAGAAGACGCAAACAAAACCGGTTCTTGCGGCACTACCGCCATTTGACTGCGCAACGATGAAATAGACACCGAGCGAATATCCCAGCCGTCTATGGTAATAGCGCCGGAATCAATTTCATACAGCCGCATCAGCAAACTAAGCAATGTTGTTTTACCGGCGCCGCTTGCCCCCACCACAGCAACTATTTGGCCGGGTTCTGCTTGCAAATCAATATCGCGCAGCGCCAATATATGTTGCGGCTCGTCAAGTGGTTCTTCGGCCGGATCTTCGGTTTTTTTTGCGCTGTGCAATGTATACCCAAATGAAACATGCTCAAACCGAACTCGGCCTACTATAACCGGAGCCTCCGGCGCATGTTCATTTTCCAATGAAGGATCAATCGGCTCATCGAAAATAGTAAAAATTCTTTCGCCGGCGCCCAACGCCATCTGCAACTGGGAATATATGCCTGCCAACGCGGAAATCGGCCCAATAATCAAAACCAAATAAAACAAAAACGCAACTAAACTGCCGGCGCTAAGCGTTCCGGCAGCCGCCTCTTGTCCACCAAACCATAGAATGATTAAAATTGCTGAAAAACCAACAAAACCAATCAGCGGCCCAAGGGTAGATTGCGCCGCGGCCAAGCGAAGCGCTTGCTTTAGTGATTGGCCCAAAAATCCGTTAAAACGATCGCTTTCGTAATTTTCCCGCGAAAAAGCTTTTACAATACGCGGCGCTGAAAGCGATTCCTCTAATACCACCCCGGCTTCTCCTAAACCTTCTTGCACTTTTGTGGTAGTTTTCCGAATAAAACGGCCCAGGATTGTAATAATAATTCCGGTTGGCGGCGCCACTGCAAATACCAGCAGCGTCAGCTGCCAATTCAAATATAAGGCTATACCAATACTGCCAACTAACGTTACGGCCTGTGATAAAATTGGCACAATATTCGTTGTTAACGTGTTCTGCAGCAGCGAAACATCATTGGTAACCCGACTGGTTAATTCTCCGGTGCGCTGCTGATCATAATATGACAACGGCAGTCGCTGCAAATGCCCAAACAATTTTGAACGTAAATCAATGGAAAACTTCGCCCCCACCGAGGCCAATAAATAGTTTTGCCACGCGCCAAGGATTGCTTGGATAAAAAATAATATCAGCAGCGCAAATATTATAATCGGCAGCAAGGTTTCGCTGCGCTGCTGCAATATTCCGTCTAAAAACTGCCGGATGATCAATGGAAACACTAATCCGGCAGATCCGGTAATGACTAATAAAATACCCGCCAAGATCAGCCGCGAAACATATGGTTTCAGCAATTGTCCCAGCCGGTTATATGATACGTGTTTTAATCTTTGTTTTAATTTTTTCTGCTTTTTCTGCGATTTATCTGCTTTTGCCACAACAATTTCCTTTGCTTCCGCATCCTGCGCGCTCTTTTTAACCAATATTTTTTATATTTGGTATTTCACCAACTATTACTTGTACGGTTGAATTATAGCAAAGGAACAAGAAATGACGCCAAGATAGCGCGGCGGCGCAAATACACCGCCACATAATCATTTTTATAAAAAACAAACATTGCGCGGTACACATGGGTGGAGGTGGGGAAACAAGCCACACGATTCATCGTGTGGTGTTCGTTTTGCGGCCACCTTGGCGCCTACACCGCACCGGAGCGCAAATACACCGCCACATAATCATTTTTATAAAAAACAAACACTGCACGGTACACATGAGGCAATGCAATCCGGTAGGGGCGACCCTTGCGGTCGCCCTTGCCACACGGAAATCAATATTTCCCTGGGGAAATTTTAAAATAAAAAGAGATTTTGGGGACACCCCAATCCCCGCGTAAGGGGCTACCGTCCCTTACGTATCCCTGGGTGTACCGTGCGGTGTTTGTTATTATTATTAATTTTTTGGGGACACCCCAATCCCCGCGTAAGGGGCTACCGTCCCTTACGTATCCCTGGGTGTACCGTGCGGTGTTTGTTATTATTATTAATTTTGGGGGACACCCCAATCCCCGCGCAAGGGCTATCGCCCCTTACGTATCCCTGGGTGTACCGTGCGGTGTTTGTTATTATTATTAATTTTGGGGGACACCCCAATCTCCGCGCAAGGGCTATCGCCCCTTACGTATCCCTGCATATGTGGCCGGATCATGCGTTCTGAGTAGTCACAAAAAATGACGGCTATTTCCCGGTAAAAAAGCCTCTGATAGCGGCTGCAACAATCACAAACGCGGCAAAGGTAATAATAAGCGTATCACGGCGATTTAATTTTTCGCTGGTATACGTAAACGCAACCGGAATAGCAACTACAACAATTAAGCCATACACTAAATGAAGCATATCATTCGGCCTTAAACCAAAAAACACATATAAAATAATGCCCCAAAACGCCTGCAAAACACCCGACCACGCAGTGGCGTATAGGATACCGCGAAAACCATCGGTAAACGGCAATTTTCGCGCAACCAGTGAAGCGCCCCACACAACGGCCATTACGCCAAACACCAAAATTTGTATATAGGTAAATTCATGAAACCCTATAAAATACGTACTCAAGCCGAAGCCCCTTGAAGTATCGAAATGCACCGATTGATTTCTTCAGTGGTGTTGTAATGCGCCAGGCCTAATCGCAATGCGCCGCCGCTATCTTCCAACCCCAGCCGATTCATCAAATCCAGCGCATAATAATTGCCGTCCCAAGCAAATACACCTTGCGCCGCCAACGTTTCAGATAAAACACGCGGCGATTTATTTTTGACGCGAATGGCAAATGTCGGAACCCTGTCCGATACATCCTCCGGATTTTGCGGCCCATAGATGGTAACGCCGCGAACAATAGAAAGTGAGGTTAACATGTAATTTGAAAGCATGCGTTCATAGGCCATGATAGCGCCCATGGCAATTTTTAAGGAACGGCGCCGGCCCGAATATGCACTGGCAATATCCGCAGCGGGATTTGATAAGGTGGACCCCACCAGTGAAAGATAATCTATTGCGCCAAGCAGGCCCGCCAACAGTTCATGCGCCAACGTGCCGGTCTCAAATTTATCGGGTGTTTCATTGCCGGCCGGGGCAACCTTATAGGGTTGAATATCATCCAGCAGCGTTTTTTTGCCAAATAATATCCCAACATGCGGCCCAAAAAATTTATAGGCCGAACAAACCAGAAAATCACAATCCAATTTTTGAACATCAATTGGGCCATGAGGCGCAAACTGCACCGCGTCTACATAACATAAAGCGCCGGCGTTATGGGCCAGCTGAATGAGAGCTTCCACATCATTAATAATGCCTAAAGCGTTAGAAGCATAGCCAAACGCCACCAATTTTGTTTTATCAGTAATTTTTGCTTTAGCGTCTTCCATATCCAAGGCGCCGGTTTCAGGATGAATATCAATTTGGCGGATAATCAAATTATTGTCGCGCGCAATCGCCCGCCAAGGCGCAATATTTGCGTCGTGATCGAGCATAGTAATGACAATTTCGTCTCCCGGCGAAAATCGTTTCGCCAGCGCCCGGCTAAACGCAAAAGTTAGGGTGGTCATATTAGCGCCAAACACAATTTCATCCGGCGCGCAATTCAAAAAATCTGCCATCGCTTGGCGGGCTTCTTGAATAATCATATCAGTGCGCTGGCTGGTAATAAACGCTCCGTGTGTATTGGAATTTGCATACAGCAGATAATCTTGCATTGCTTCCATCACCTGCTGAGCTATTTGTGTGCCTCCGGGGTTGTCAAAAAAAACGACCGGATTACCTTCATGAACCTGTTCCAGCGACGGAAAATACTCGCGCGCATCGGTAAGATCCGGTGTGGTTCCGGGGATAAGATTACGAAACATACCGAACATTTAGCTCCCAACAAAAATCTATTATTTCTATCATATCATACGCCGCGGCCGGATAAATGGCCAACTTGGCAAAATAAATCTGCCAAACGGATATGGCGCGGCAGCTTCCATTTTGATTATAGCAAACCATACGCTAATTTCTTAGCGCGATCGGCTATTTGCCCGGCAGAAAGAACACCAATTTCGGTAACAGCCACACATTGCAGCAAGGGAGCTAGTTCAAACGGCTCGTTGAGCACAGAGACAGCGCGCGGCGCATAAGGGATAAGTTCAGATTGCGCAAATGTTTCGGGGCGCCACAGCCAGCCGTTTGGGGCAATTTTTAATGATTCGCACACAATATATACCGGTTTACGCTGCTCGGCGGCAGATCGCAACAACAGCCGCGCGCCGCATTTATTTACAAAATTTCCATCTCCCAGCAGCGCATCGGCGCCAATAACGCAGCATTGCGCTTTAGACATCGCCATATCCAGCAGCATATCCGGCGCAAGCGTAACTTTCCAGTGGTCTAATTCAGCGTTTTCCCGTATCGCAGCCGCCAGCGCAATCCCTTCGCGGCCCGGAGCAGATTCAAGTATATACAAAGCGTCGATCTTGGTGTGGATACGCCGCAGTGTTTGCCAAACAACCGAAGAAAAACTATAGGTTAGCGCCGCGGATTGCTCATCCAGCAGAGGAGCTAAATATGCCGCAATTTTTTCCGGCGCCTGCGTAAATATACTCAGCAACGTTTGCGCCGTATTGCGCAGTTTTACCGCCGCAGATTTTTTGAGCGCCAGCGAAGGCGCAAGCTCGGCGGCAATCGTGGCAAACACCGCCATGCTTGGGCGGATATGCGGCAGTCGAAGCAGCAAATCGGAAAACTCACGGCGTGTTTCTTCATTGAAACGAAACGACGACGCCGAAGTTATATCAATAATATCTTGCAAAAATCGCTGGGCAATTTTAGAAGATCCGTTTTCATGATCGTTGATAACTCGCGCTGCGCTGGCGCGAAGCAATTGTGAAGTATCCATTGCGCTTCAGCCTTATTATTGGGGCAACAGCAAATGCGCCGCATGAATGAACGCTTGGGTACCCACACCATGTTCATACACCATAACACCGCCATAATACCCGGTAAGTGTTAATAAAACCAAGCCGATAATACTTCCGATAAAATATACCACTATTAAGAAAACCGGCAGATTTTTACTGCGAACACGCGGAAAAATCGCATACAATGTGTCACCAATTTTACCGGCTAAAGGAATTTGCGCGCGATAGGCTTCCAATATGTGCGGCGCCAATACCATCAAGCGAACGAGCAATAAAAGCGCGAACACAAACCCGGTGGCAAAACCTAACGTTTTGTGCAGTGATAAAATTGCGGCTACCGCAGATGTATTTGCGTGGCTTTCACTAATCTGCCCCGTCAGCCCGGCGGCAAGCGCGCCGATAACACCAAAAAATAACAGCCACGTCGCGGCGTAAACAACATTCCAGCGACGAATAAACAGGGCGATAACATCTAAAATAACACTAATGGTTAAAAGCGCAATAGGAAAATGAACGATAATGGGATGCAATTCTACAAGTCGAATTGGCATAAGAACGCCTTTCATGTGTAAATAGAAACACAATAGCGCCGTATCGGCGCTATGTTTTGGTCATAGTACATTGAGCGGTTGAACCACAACTTTATGACGAACAGTATATCCGCACATATATAGTATATATGCTTAATTTTGCGAAATAGCGCCGGTTGAATCAATAGAAATAGAAACCGGAGTTAATGGAGCCGGCGCAGGCCCGCCCAGCACTTGTGCGTTATTAACCGGATCAAATGTTGCGCCATGGCATGGGCAATAAATAACCTGCTGATTAGGATCATACTGCACGGTGCAGCCAGCGTGTGTGCAAACTGCGTCATACGCAACAAATTTATTATCAGATAAATGAATCAAAATTCCCGGATCTTGGCTGGATGTAACGGTAAACGCAAATGAGCTGTTTGTTGGGACAGCGCTGGTATCTGCAATAAAATTAGCGCTGGAAGACGATGTGGAAGCCGTTGCGGCGCTGGCTGAAACAGCCCCATTAGAGCCGGATGTGGTAACAGCAGGAGTTTTTACTACGGGCTGCATTGCTTTCCATATTCCCATACCAAGCAGCGATCCGATTATTCCGGCAAATGCTCCTTGAATAAATTGTCTGCGGCTTACATTTTGCTTAACACGCGCTTTGCTGTAGATATTTTTTTTACTTGGAATAATCTGCGGCTCAATCGCAGGGGCGCAATCAAAAAAAACTAAGAGCTGCTGCGCTTCATCGCGGCCAAATATATTTTGCAGAAACGGCTCTATATAGCTGCCAAATCGATAATCCAAGGCTAAAATACCGCCGGTTCCGGTAAGCATAAGCGTTAACCATGCAAAAACAGCAAATACATCGGATCCCAGGAAATAAGGTTTAATATCCCAAGATGCCGATAACCATAACATCGATGATAATACAAATCCAAAAAATGCGGCCGGCCGGAACAAAAGCCCCACTAAAGCGCCTAACCCAATGGCCAGTTCTCCCCATGCAACCATTGCGCCAAACAGCGCAGCGTGCGGAACGGCAACTGAGGTCAGAAATCCGCCAATCGGAGAAACCCTGGCAAAAGCTTGCAACTGTGTTCCAATATAGGTGTGCGAACCCGGAGCAAAAAAACCGGGGTCTGTTAATTTTTGAATACCGGCATAGGCAAAAGTAATTCCCATAAAGGCTCGCAAAGGCAGTATTGCCCACATTGAAAGACTGAATGCGTTATGATTGCGCCCGGAAGCATCATTCATTAATTGCTCTGATTGTTTATTTATCTGCGCGGGGGGTATAGGATTGCGCCGCCGTGGCATGGGCGCCGGAGCAGATTTTGTTTTGTTTTCTGTTGAAGATTGTTGAGACATTACTACTTCACTTTCATTCTTTAATACGCAACGCATTTTCGCTGCAATTTAATTGTGTAAAATTGTAAAAAATGACTTTACAAATTTTCTGTATTTTTCATCCATTTTAAGTATTACTTTGCTAACCTTGCAAAATAATAATACGCTCGCGAAATCTTAAATTTTCTTGCGAAAATAGATATATCTGCTTGTAAATAAAGTACGCAAGACTTCACGAAAACCTGCCGGCAATGGCATTCGCTTATCAAAAATCACTGATTTGCAACACGCTTATTATATACTACCATACTAAAAAATAACGCCAAACAACAAGAAAATATTCGCGTTTTACAAAAATTTTTAATTCATAATAATTGTTTTTATCGGCCTTTTTGCTCTGGCCGATACCAGCAATGCCCGCATTTTAATGCGCGCGGCTTAATCCAAACAATATCTTCTTGCGCATCGGGGGAGCCTTCTTGAGACAATTTTTTGGCGTATAGTACCCTATCGTTTGATGTAATACACTTGCCGGTATCTAATTCAAATTGCCAATTATGTAAGGAACAAGTTAAAACACCATCTTGAATTGAGCCAAAACGAGTTAAATCCGCCTTTAAATGCGGGCATCGCCGCTGAATGCGATAGCCTTCTTTTTCAAAGAACTGATCGTCAGATGAAAGCTCGGCGTAATATCCATCAATATATGCTATGCGCTCCATAGAAAGTCCTTTAAAAAACACATAAATATATTCGTTATATGGCCCATGCCGTTCCGCTTCAAAACGGCACGATAAAAATAAATCATTCACCCAATCTTCTTGATGTCGTATAATCAGCGATTCCAACAGCGCCGAATCAACTTTATAGTAATAATCCCATTCACCGCGATCCCATGGATACACCAAACGTTTTTGGAAATCCAGCACAACCGCTTGTTCACCGCAATCTAAAATAACTTTGCCGTTTATTCCCACACAGATATGATCGGCGCTTTGCATCAATGGCTCAAACCACTCTTTCAATGCGGTAGGAATATGTACTTGACCGCGCGGCCAAGATGCTTTTATGCTATCCAGCAACGGAAGCATATCTTGCTGATATTGATCCAGATATTCTTTTTTGTGCGTAAACAAACGTGTAATTGCTTCATCAGCAATCGGGTGTTCGACAGAACATTCATCCCCGTTCAGCAGCATCACACTGCCGGGCAGCATTAAATGCGCATTCGGTTTGCCGTGCTCGCGCAAATAATCAATGAAAATAGTTTGATCGGGAAAGGTATTAGTGGGATCATTTTGGAAATCATTGATGTGGTATAAATCCGGATCCAGAAAACATGGCGGCCCGGCAGATGGCACGATATGGGTTGCGCCGGTTTCTTGAATAAAGCGCAGCGCGCGGGCCATTTCATTTTCGCGCTTTTTGGCGCCAAGCGCTAAAGACATTTTTTGTGGGAAGCGATACACCATTGGATACCAAATTGCGCCGGAAAATTGAACTAAATGCGCATTATACGGCCCGTAGGAGCCAATAGTTTCAAAATCAATTGGACGCGAATCGTTCTGATCGATAATGCGGGTTTCACCATCATCGATAATAATGCTAGAATCTCCCAACGGCCCATCCATTGGGGTTGTCATTGCTAAAAGAATAAAGCGCAGTCCTTCATGTTCCACCGCTTCCCGATTTTTAGTTCGGATAAATTGATGAAAACCCAATTCTCGATATGCGCGTTCCAGCAGCGGCAACGGATAATCCGGCAATAAAACAATTGCGTCCTTCCAAACGTGATCGCGCAAAAACTCCGGATCATAGTGATCAAAATGCAGATGCGATAAATAGAGATATTTCGGTTTGCTGATCAGCGTTTTATCTAAATGATCATTTCTGGGAAAAGGAAACCACGACGCAAAATAAGCCGGATTAAACCAAGGATCGCATAATACGCTTCCAAATTTTGTTTCCACATAAAAACCTGCGTGACCTAAAAAGGTGATTTTCACAGTTTTTTATCCTCCCATTCATATAAACACGCGAAAGCGTATAATTTTATTCCGTAGGTTTTGGCTTATCTTTTTGCGACATACGGGCAAGTTCTTGATCAACGCGAATTTTTTTAATTGCGTTTTGCGCGCTTAATCCGCGTAATGTCCAGCGCAAAGCAGTTTCTTTTAATTTAACGGCCGAACCTTCTTCAAGTTTCAAGGCTTCAGCAATATAAGCGCTGCATTCCGGTCCGGCAATCGTCTCTAGCTGTGCTAGTTTCAATCCAGAATAACCATCGGCGCCGCCAACGCGCAGCCGGGCAAACATCCGAAAACCAGGATCTGCTGTTTCATTTATGACAAGAATTGCTTGCGCCGTCAAGGGATTAATACCATCAGGTATATTCATTGCCATAATTGGCTTTTCCTTCAATGTTTGGCTTGCCGCGCTTTTGCCTGCGGCCAGCTTATCTGCCTGCGCATTAAATTCGCGATATTGCCATGAAAACGTCACTTTTCCAGGAATATGCGCCAGTTCTGCTTTAATTTGGCTCAGCAATTGCCGAATATTTACAGCCTTGGCGGCCCAAGTTCCTGTTACAATGTTAATTGTCAGCTGGCTGTCGCCAAACACATTCAGCGGCCCTTTGCCGCCCAAGCGAATATATTCTTGCAAACCTAAAAGCAGCGCGGTAAATTCTGCGGTATTATTCGTATTTTCTTGCGCTGGGGGCTGCTCGCACTCACCTGTTTGCTGTTCCCCCTGAATGGTAATAATCCATCCGCAGCCCATTCTTCCCCCGGGGTTGGGATTGCAGGATCCATCAAACCGCAAAGAATCTGTTGTATCAATAGCAGCGACGTTAGTCATATATTATTTTCCTTCCTTAAAAACACAGCGCACAGGCATGCCGACAGTAACGCGCAAGCGCCGCGCCGCGGAATCATTTTTCCACGCAATGGCGGCGTATCCGCTGCTGTCAATATACCAAAACGGCGCATCAGCGGGTCCGGCGGCAAAAGATTGCGCAAATTTTTCAACCATAGTATGGTGTATTTCCGCAATAACCGCATAGCGCGCAAAAAGCGCCAAAGCAGTCTTCGCATCAACAGTTGTAATGATATTGCCAAAGTGATCGATTGCCGCAACATGCGTTTCCAGTGTATTCTCGGTAATCTTTGGCTGCAAAATTGGCAATCTTATTAAAGATTCTGTTGGAACCGCGGTTCCCATTGCTGCAGCAGATATTCCGCGTGAAAGCCAGGCAGCAGCCGGCGCAAAAATATCTCTGCCGTGAAACGTAGCGCTTATTTGGGCAAGATCCGGCGCAATCCAATATTCCGGATTGTTCAATTCAATGGCATAGACGCATGCATATTTTTGTAAAATATATGTAAGCAATCCGTTATCAGGAGCCACATAGGCAGTTCCGTCAGCCATCACCGCGGCAATTGCCCGGCGCGCCGTTCCAACACCCGGATCTACCACAGCAGACACAATCGAACCGGAAGGAAGATACGGAGCCGCGCACGATAACGACCATGCGCCATACGCAACATCTTGCGGCGGAATTTCATGTGTCAGGTCAATAACAGAGCATTCCGGCGCTATACCGGCAATAACAGCTTTCATAACGCCAACAAAAACATCTTTTGCGCCAAAATCTGTCAATAGAAAAATCATAGCAGTCACAAACAGAAATGTATAAATTGCCGCATCATACAATGTGAAGCATGCGCTTGCGGTACCTACAGCATATCATGAAAATCAAAGAGGGCAAAGCTAAAAACGCATTGAGCAATTAACGTTTAAATATTCATTTTATTAAAATTTTGGAAATAAATTTACGAAAAATTAAAATAATAGATATAAATTGAGAGCTATTTCATAGATCTCAACGGATATTATAGTTTATAATTATGAATGAGCGTTTTAACAAGTCAAAAAAAATTCAATTCTTGCATACCTGAAAGGGTAATTTAATATGTACAACACACAACATAACGATACATCTATCGGATTGCCGGTCGCGCTTGAAAGCGCCGGAACATATTCACTCTTGTTTATTACCGGCTTAATATTTTTATTTGCCGAAAAAAATCCGCGTGTACGTGCGCATGCGCAAAATTCTATTATGGTAAGTATATTACTCTTTTTTCCCTTATTTATTTTCCATCTGATTTTTATTTCAGCGGCTGGAATATTGGGATTCTTACCAGTCATTGGCCATTTACTTGGAATGCCGTTCAGTTTTCTCAATGGGGTAGATGATCTTATTGCGCTCGTGGCGTGGGTAGGTTTTATGATTCATGGTTTTATCAGAGCTACCCCATACAAACTACCTTGGAGCAAAAAAGCTACTACGTTTCTTCAATAGCACCACTGATAACGCCGAGAGAAATGAGCTTGTAAAGACATAACGGCGTCAAATAAAAAAGCATGGGTTATTCCTAAAAAAATAGGAAGCCCATGCCGCAAATTGCAGAATTGCACAATTATTGCTCGTCTTCGTACAGCTGTTTAATCTCTGCCAAAATATTGGGGTCGGCCAGTGTGGTGGTGTCACCAAGCACACGTCCTTCAGCAATATCACGCAGCAAACGGCGCATAATTTTTGCGCTGCGAGTTTTAGGAAGCTCTGCAGTAAAATAAATTTTTTCCGGGCGGGCCAATGCGCCAATAACTTTGGCGACATGCTCGCGCAGTTCTTGCGCCTTTTCTTCACTGGGAGTATTTCCGGATTTCAAGGTGACAAACGCTACGATACCTTGGCCTTTAATTTCGTGCGGCACACCAATAACCGCGGCCTCTGCAACACTGGGATCGCTCACCAAAGCAGATTCCACTTCCATAGTGCCGATGCGGTGCCCAGAAATATTGACGACATCATCAATACGGCCAAGCAGCCAGAAATAACCGTCATCATCGCGCCGTGCGCCATCTCCGGTGAGGTAAATGCCCGGAAATTGCTCCCAATACGTTTTAATATACCGTTCGTGATCTCCCCAAATGGTGCGAGACATACCCGGCCATGGATGTTTAATAACAAGATAGCCGCCGGTATTATTTGGGACGGAATTCCCGGCGCGGTCAACAACATCCGCAACAATTCCCGGGAAAGGCCGAGTGGCAGATCCTGGTTTTGTGGCCACCAACGCCGGAAGCGGAGTAATCATAATGCCGCCGGTTTCAGTTTGCCACCAAGTATCAACAATTGGGCAGTTTTCTTTACCAATCACGCGGTTATACCACATCCACGCTTCGGGATTAATCGGTTCACCGACTGTTCCCAATATCCGCAATGAAGACATATCGTGTTTATTGGGATATTCTTCACCCCAGCGCATAAATGTGCGGATTGAAGTTGGCGCGGTATATAAAATGGATACGCCGTGTTTCTCTATAATAGACCAGTAGCGATCTTTATCAGGGAAGCCCGGGCCGCCTTCATACATAACGCAAGTAGCGCCGTTAGCCATTGGCCCATAAACAATATAACTGTGACCGGTAACCCAGCCAATATCTGCTGTACACCAATACACATCGCTGTCTTTTATATCGAATATCCAGCTGGAAGTTAACGCAACATCGGTTAAATAGCCCCCAGTTGTGTGCATCTGGCCTTTTGGTTTACCGGTTGTGCCGGAAGTATATAAAATAAACAGCGGATGTTCGCTATCCACTTGTTCCGGTTCTATATACGTTTCTTTTGTTTGGTCAAGCGCCTCATCCCACCAAATATCACGTCCTGCTTCCATTTGCACATGGTGCACGGCAGAGCCTAATCGTTGATAGGTAACAACCTTTTTAATTGCAGGGCACTGAGCGACAGCGTCGTTAGCAATTCCCTTCAGGTCGATGATTTTTCCGGCGCGCCATCCGCCATCTGCGGTAAGCAGCACGCTGGATTGCGAATCCAAAATACGGTCGCGCAGTGATTCTGCGCTGAAACCGGCAAAAATTACCGTATGTGGTGCGCCAATGCGCGCGCATGCGAGCAGCGCAATAGCTAATTCGGGAACCATCGGCATATAGATTGCCACGCGATCGCCTTTATTCACGCCGATTCTGCGCAACATAGCAGCAGTGCGATTGACTTCGCGATATAAATCTCTATAGGTTAGAGTACGAACTTCACCGGGTTCACCTTCCCAGATAATTGCGGCTTTATTTTGTCGCCATGTATTCATATGGCGATCTACACAATTATATGAAGCGTTTAATGTGCCGCCTACAAACCACCGCGCATGCACGCCAACGGGATCCCAATCCAGGGCCGTATCCCAATGTCTATACCAATTCAGCCGTGAAGCAGCAGATTCCCAAAAGCCAACAACATCTGCGTTTGCGCGATCATAAATATTGGGATCACGCATATTTGCCGTCGCAATTAAGCCTTCGGGAGGAGGAAATTTACGATCTTCATGTAATACAACATCAATAGTTGAAAGATCGTTTTGAGATGGGTTACTCATTTGCGCAGTCTCCTTTGTCTGGTTGTGCAAAAGCAGCATGCACACCGTTGTGTATACACATCATCTTGTCGAATAAGACGCATAGCGCCGCAATAGCCGATGTGTTTTCAGATAGTCTTTTTATTCAGTGCATTTCGTAACATAGGAACAGTGTTAAGAACATATACAGAAGCAGGAATCATAAAGATTCCTGCCCCGATTCAAGAAATGAGCCGCGAACTTTATTTGAAGTTGAATACCGGCAGAACATCTTTGCCTGCCAGGTCTTTCAACACACCCGCAGCTGCGTTGTAGAATGCGTTAGCGGCTGTAACAATGCCTAAATAACCGCCAATATTGGTGATAGAACTTGTGTTGGAAAAACTGCCCCATGTGAGCAAAACAAAAGTGACAAATAGCAATACGAATAAGGAAGCGGTTGCCCCGTTTACGCGCAATGCGCCAAGCATCATGACAAATGTAAACACTGTCCAGCCAAGCAGTATCGTTGAAAGAGCTTGTGCTCCTGCGGCTGCCGCATATCCTGGAGAACTCATGGCGAACCAAAGGAACATACCAATACCAATCCAAAATGCGCCATACGCAGTAAACGCAGTTGCGCCAAATGTATTAGCGGCTTTAAATTCCCACATACCTGCAAGTAATTGGGCTAATCCGCCAAACGTCAGAGCAATTGGCAATACAGCAAATGCGCCTAAATCACTGCTTTTGAACACTCCGGCATTCACAAGGCTTAAAACAAGTGTGGTAAGAGCAAATCCGCTCAGGCCTAACGGGCCGGGATTTGCAACTGCTGGTTTCGGTGCTGCTTCAGACATATTTCAATGTCTCCTCTTAAGTGTGTTTTATGGTCCCCAACTTCGGGGCCATGCATTCTTTGGTAAGTTACGCACAAAAGACCGTGCCGCTTGCGCGGCGCACTATAGCAAGGCGCCATAGTGTAACAACAATTGCGGTTATGTCCTCACTCTCATAACGCAACTATTGCCACAACCCCAAGTTGAAATTTTAATAAAAATTATTTCAACTTGCATGGTTATGTTAGGTATTACTATACCATATAACTAGGTATAATACTAGCCTTTTTTCCGAAAAATTTAAAAGTTTCTATAAAATTCGGTAAAATTGGTTTTTTTTCAGATTTTTCAGGCTTATTTCCAGAAAAAATATCACGAAATTGTGATATTTTTCTCCAATCCACCTTGCCACTTGGCTCTACTGCTGTATCACAGTCATAACATGTGTTCACACCATTATGTCGGCAATAGTATCAGTAAAAGTTTCTTTTGTTATGTATTAGTATAATCATTGCAGAAAATTTTCCTTTTTAAACTATTCTCCCTGCAACGCTTCATCAAGCAGCGGCGCATACATTCCCAGCGCGGCCAAACGTTCTGTTTCTGCCTTAAATTGATCTCGATAGAGATGCGCGTACATTCCGCCTTTATTCAACAACTCTGCGTGCGTTCCTGTTTCAACTATCGTTCCGTCTTTGACAACCAAAATAGTATCTGCAGCTAAAATGGTAGACAGCCGATGCGCAATAACAACCGTCGTGCGGCTGCGCATCAGCGGCTCTAACGCCTGTTGAATCATAGTTTCCGAATGAGAATCCAGCGAGCTAGTTGCTTCATCCAATATTAAAATAGCGGGATTTTTTAAAATAACACGCGCAATAGCAACCCGCTGCTTCTCACCACCGGAAAGCTTATAGCCACGTTCGCCAACAATAGTTTCATACCCGTTTGGCAGCGTCATAATAAAATCATGAATATTAGCTTTTTTGGCAGCAGCAATAATTTCGGCGTCATCAGCGTCCATGTTGCCATAGGCAATGTTCTGCCGCAGCGTTGCATGGAATAAATAAGTTTCCTGCGTAACCATGCCGATATGCTCGCCAAGCGTTGTTAATGGCAGCTGTTTTACATCATAATCATCTATTTTTACCGTTCCGGATACTGCGTCATAGAAACGGGGAATCAGCATAGTAATAGTTGTTTTACCGGCTCCGCTGGGGCCAACCAAAGCAATTAACCGTCCCGGATCCGCAGTAAAATTAATGCCGCGCAATTCCTGCTTCACCCCGGTATAAGAAAATGTAACATCGCTGAATGATATTTTGCCGCGCAGCGCCTGTATATCGGCTGGTTGCGGCGCATCCTGAATTTCACACGGCTCGTCAAACACTTCAAAAATTCGCTCAAATAACGCCGCGGCGCCTTGTATATCTACCCACACATTCAGTAAAGATGTCGCAGGTGGATACAACCTTCCCTGAAGCGCAATAAATGCAACTATTTGCCCTAAACTTAAATTGCCATGTAGCAATCCGATAATCTCTAAACCGCCAACCAAATAAATCAGCGCTGGGCCAAGCGAGGAAAACAAACTGATAAACATAAAAAACCAACGCCCAAGCATGTTTTGCTTTATCTGCAATTGCGCCAAATCTTGGCTGGTTTGCGTAAACCGCTTGGTTTCATACGTTTGCCGCGCAAAGTTTTTTACCAGCAAAATGCCGCTAACCCCAATTGTTTCTTCCAGTTCAGATCCCATTTCGGCTAATTTTTCTTGCGTTGCTTTGCTTAATTTCCGGCGGATGCGCCCAACTTGCCGAGTTGGAATGGCAAAGGCAGGAATGATAATGATTGTTACTATTGTTAATTGCCAATTATACCAAAACATAAACACCAGCGTAACCGCTATTGTAATAACGCTGGAAACAATATTCACAAACGTAGAGGTAACTACATTTTGGATTCCGCCAATATCATTATTGAAGCGCGAAAGCAAATCACCAAGCTTCGTTTTACCAAAATACCGCAGCGACAAAGTCATCAAATGCCGGTATAGCTGTTCGCGCATATCGGCCATAACACGCTGTCCAATAATATTATTCAAATATGATTGCAGCACCCCAATAAATCCGGAAATCAGAACCGCAGCCAAGGTGAATATAGTTAAAATGACTAACGCATGCAAATTTTTGCCGCCGATAGCGGTATCAATAATCCTTGCGGTTAGGTAGGGCGGAACGATGCCTAATAACGCGCCGGATACAATACATAAAAATGTTAACAAAACTTTCCATCTATATGGCTGAAAAAGCGCTAATACGCGGCTTAATGAAACATGTTCCCGCTTTTTCCCTTTCGCTGTTCCACCTAAATCCGGTCCAAAACCAACGCCATGCCAACCCATTCCCATAGCAAATAAACCTCACAACAAAAAATACTATAAATTCTTTTGACTTTATTTCAAGCCTGTAATGCCGCCTTCGTCTAGGATAATCGGATAAAACCTGTTTGCGGCAATAGTAAAGACATATTAAAAGATATATCTAATTATTACGATATAGGTTTTTTATGAAATTTGCAAGTGCGCGAGGTTTAGGCTTCAATGTACAAAATATCTGCCGCGCGCCGGATGTTGGCAAGCTAACCTAAGGGCAGCGCAATAGAATAGCAGAGAAAATTTTAAAAAATCCCTTTTTATTGCATAATGGTTCACAAAGATAGCGCTGCGACGACTGGTTATATCTTTTTTAAGACGATCATTTTATTTTCTAATTGCACATTGCCAATAGAGCCTTGCGCAAAAATATTTACATGTACATTGTCTGGCAACAAAGTCATACCACTTTCGCCAACTGAAAAAACAATTGCGCCAATAGTTTTTTTATATTTTTTGGTGATAATTTCAATGCGGCCATTCCGGTCATTTACAGTTACATCGCCTGTTAACGGCGCCATTACTAAGTCCGCTGAATCGGGGGTACGAAGCAGCAAATAGCCTACATCAAACTGCAGCAGCGGCGCGCCAAAAATATGTGAACGGAAAAACACGAAATCAATTGCGTAACCGGTGCGGTTAATATCATTCATCGTCAGCCACAACCACTTGGAAGGGAGCCTTCGGCCATAATATACACTGACGACGGCAGATTCTCCGGAAAAGCTGATGCGCTGCGATTGCATTGTAACACTTCCGCTAATCAGCGCCATCTCTGTCATCATGCGCAAATCAAATGGCTGAAAAGCGCCAAATACTTGCGGATCGATAATCGGTTCCTGGGGATCCAACGCAAAATCCCAAGAAAATAATCCGATAGCAGAGGAATCTTTAATACTGCCATATGTTCCTTTGGTATCGATGCTCATATTCCCGATTTTAGCTGTACGATGATCTATAATTTGCAGGCTGGAGTAGGGTAAAATAGTGGAAAATGAATGTGTTTGAGCGGAATTTTGGATTATAGCATAAACTTCTATCAGACTTCTGCCATAGCGCCGCCGGATGTTAATAAATAACACAACACCGATGTTATGTTCAGAAATCTGGAAGCGAATGCATAAGCCTCTTATATTTCCACGTTTTGCCAAAAACGCAGAGATAAGGGGCAATAAGGTATCTTGTTCAGATATTGCGTGCGCAGCAGAAGACATGGTAATTTGCATTCCTTCCGGATGAAAGCAATAAAATCTATATTACACAATGCGCCGCAAAAAATTTTGCCGCGGCGCACGCGCTACTTGGGCCGGGGATATTCGATGAAATATTTCTTGCCCAGCCGCCAGCCGATAAAACCAAAAATAATAACACATGCTAACATAATACCATAACCTGATAGTGAAAACACAATTGACGAAACACCTGCGTGCGCGGCGCCACGAATCAGCGGGCTGGCAATAAACGCCGCCAAAATAAACCCGAATGACGCTGCAATAACGCAGCCTAATGGGCCGCCATTAGTAGGCCATTCTTCATCTTCCAAAGGCTGTTGCGATTGCTCTAATTCCGGTTGATTCTCTGAATTGGGTTGCATAAAGCTGTTAAACTTTCATTTTAATTGGTGTATAAAGACGATTTTTGCGCTGCGACTAGCGCAGTGTATTATTATTTCAGGCAGAACCGCCAATTTTCCGGCATAGCTGCGCTTTTCTAAAGTAAAAATCTTTATCTTTAGTATTATACAGATTTTTGCCACGCGGCAGGCAAATTCTTTCTTTATATCTTATGTGTTAGCCCGCCGACTAATATAGATATATATGGTCTTTGATATTTTAATCAGGATAAAGACCAACATAATGGAATATATTGAGTGTCCCATAGTTCCTGTTATTGAACAATCACTGCGCGGTACCCATGAGGCCATGCAATCCGGTAGGGGCGACCCTTGCGGTCGCCCTTGCTGCCCGGCTACCAATATTTCCCATCGGAAAATAAAATAAAAAGATATTTTTGGGAGGCGCCCCAAACCCCGCGCAAGGGGCTACCGCCCCTTACGTATCCCTGGTTACGAGGTATATCTTATCCCTCTTTAATAATTAAAGATCATATAGATATCCATGTATAGGACTGGGCTTGTTTAAATTGGCCAAACATTTTATAATTTGAGCAACCAAAGAAACGGAAATATTTCATGATTCAATACATCATCCGCAGATTAATATATGGCGCCGCAGTTTTTCTTATTTTAACGTATTTAGTTTGGTTGTTTCTGACCAAAGAAGGTGTGCAAGCAATTGGTCATTTAGGGATAGCTGCGCTGATTCCGCAGCGATATATTCAATTTCTCAGCAATATCCTCCATGGCAATTTCGGTTATTCGGTGCGAGATGGAACACCTGTGCTGCAAGCGATTTTGAATCGAACACCGGTTACCCTGATGCTGTTAATTCCGGCTTTTTTGCTGCAAGAATTTTTGGCGATTTTTTTAGGAGTAATTTCGGCCACTCATTACGGCAAATTTTTAGATCGGCTGATAACTTCGGTGGTATTTATACTTTCATCACTGCCCGGATTTTGGTTTGCTATCGTTTTTATCACGCTTTTTAGTGTTAATATTCAAATATTTCCTTTTGATGGCCTAAATAATATACGGCTTTCCGGAACTCCCTATGGCTCCCCTGAATATTGGCAGTATTTCAATACCCACATATTCCAGGCGGTTATAGATATTATCAGTCACCTGCTGCTGCCCATTATCATTCTTGTACTGACAAATATCACATATGACAGCCAATTAACCCGCACATCTATGTTGAACGTCTTAAAAGAAGATTACATCCGAGCGGCAAAAGCGCATGGCATACCCAATTTTCGTATTACGTTTGGGCATGCGCTGCGCAACGCCATATTGCCGGTAATAACAAATATCGGCGTTGAACTGCCGCGAATGGTGTTTAGCATAGCTATTGTCGAATTTTTATTTAATATTCCCGGATTAGGCGCTTTTTTTATCAGCGCTGTGTATACACCGCCTTCAGCGCTAGGCACAGGTGATTACCATGCGCCAATTGATTATAATGTTATTTCGGCGTATTTCATTATTTTAGGCGCCATCACAATCTTTTTTGTTATTTTACTGGATCTTTTGTTTGCAATCATCGATCCGCGTATCCGCGACAATTCATCTTCATCGGGGAAAGTTTCCATCGAAGGACAGCGGCGCGGAAGGTTGGAGCCAAAACCAATAGCGCATATCAACAAATTTGCAATATATCCATCTCAAATATTTGTTTCGGCAATCACCGGTGGCTTCGCGATCCTGATGTTATTTGCGCAAATACAAGCAAAGCAAATTACGGCTCCGAATATTATAAATGGGTCTTGGGTAGGTACAATTCAAGTTTCGCAGCAATATGGGGGTTCAAACATCCCAGTATATATGCAGTTAACGCAAAAAGGAGAAACCATTTCGGGCAATTTGTACATATGTGTTCCCGGTTCAACAAATCTTCAATTAACGGCAAACAATTCAACTGATATTGCGCTGAATCTGCATTTATATTTCAGCAATAACAACAATTCGGACACAATATCTTTTGATGGACTGGCGCCAACCAGCCAAAATAAAATTTTAAATCTTTCGGGGTTAATACAGGGCAGTTTTTTGTTCAATCCATTAGCCTATAATCCAGCAAATTTAACAGCGCGACCCGGCTTACAAAGCGCATTTACTGCGGCTTGCAAAGCAGCCGGCATATCCGGTTAATTGATGTACGCAATACAGCAGAAATCAGATAATCTGCCATAGATGGATGTTTGGAAGGACTCCAAACTCTACATAAAAGGCAGATATGATATTTAGACTCCGGCTTCTTCATTGAAAAATTTAAGATTGATTTTCTTTCTTTATACTGGCCGAGCGAGAAAACCACGAAGTCTTTAGCTTCGTGGAAGAATCGCCGTTCCTTACCCTTGTGTTTCAATGTAGTGTCGAATGACTTCTTGGCTGGCATTCCCCACTGTGCAACCAAA
>JAJYBV010000143.1 GCA_021778805.1 Chloroflexota bacterium
CTAAGTGATCCGCAAGATTGGTACAGGTATGATTGTTTGGTGTGCTCACGAAATAGCTGACATATTGTTGGAGAGTTATCATATCCTCTTCTTCTCGCAAGTAACTAGCCAAAAGCGAAAGTCCTATTGATATAAAAAAGATATTTTGGGGACACCCCAAACCCCGCGCAAGGGGCTACTGCCCCTTACGAATCCCCATGGGCGCGGTGGGGTGGATGTTTATAGATATTTTTTGGGAGGCGCCCCAATCCCCGCGCAAGGGGCTACTGCCCCTTACGAATCCCCGGCGGTTGGCGCGGTGGAGTGGTTATATATTGAAATAATGTTTTTGATGCCTTATACTGTGCTTAAGCATTGTATGCGACCGTGCTGTTAAGCGCATTTATTTTGAATATAGGATTACATTAGAATGGCTTCTCTGGAAGATCTTGTCCCCGGCGTTATTGTACGCGGCTTGCTGCCGCAGCGCGATGTAACGGTGAAATCTGTGCTAAGCTACTCTGGCGGATCGATTGAATTAATCTATACAACATCCGATGGCGCTTTATCTAGTCAACTTTTGAATCCGCAAGATATTGCACAACTGGAGCTGCTGGAAAACACATATATGCGCAGTTTTAGCGCGGATGGCAGCAAATTTCGCCTGGTTTCAGAAGCGTACCGTATTCGGCTCGCCGCATTGTTTGATCCTCTGTTGGCGGTCTCTACTTCGCAAATCGATCCGCTGCCCCACCAAATTACCGCAGTGTATGAAAAAATGCTGCCGCGCAATCCCTTGCGCTTCCTGCTGGCAGATGATCCCGGAGCGGGAAAAACAATCATGGCCGGATTGCTGATTAAAGAATTGATGATGCGCAGCGACGCGCAGCGCGTTTGTATTGTTGTGCCGGGAAATTTAACGGAACAATGGCAGGATGAATTGAAACAGCGCTTTCAGCTGGATTTTGAGTTGCTTGGCCCAGAACACAATAGCTTAGCTTCATCCGGCGCAATGTTTGAAAAGCTGCCTTTGTGCATTGCGCGCATGGATAGGCTAGCGCGCAGTGAGGAACTGCAAAAACAATTGGAACAAAGTGAATGGGATTTGGTGATTGTTGATGAAGCTCATAAAATGTCTGCCTCGTTTTACGGTGGTGAAGCGCATTACACCAAACGGCACCGTCTTGGTAAACTCCTTGGCTCTGTTACGAAGCACCTGTTGCTGCTTACTGCTACCCCGCATAACGGCAAGGAAGATGACTTTCAGCTGTTCTTAAGTCTGTTGGATCAAGATCGATTTGAATATCAGCACAATGTAAATGTTACCGCGCCGGATATTTCAGACTGCATGAGAAGACTGGTGAAAGAGCAATTGTGCACTTTCGAGGGTAAACCGCTGTTCCCCGAACGCAAAGCGTATACACTTTCATATAAACTTACCATTCTGGAAGAACATCTCTATAAACGAGTAACGGAATATGTGCGCGGAGAATTTAATCGCGCTGAACAATTGGAAACCGGCCGAAAAACAAATATTACTTTTGCTTTAACGGTTTTGCAGCGCCGTCTTGCCTCTTCACCCGAAGCAATTTCACAATCGCTAACACGCCGCCGCAACAAGTTAGAGATGCAATTAGCCGATTTAAACTCTATTCACAGCGGTGAACGCCTGCCTGTAAATCAACTAAACACTATTGATGAGGATGATCTGGATGAAGCGTCTGACGATGAAATTGTAAATTTAGAAGACGATGTTATAAATAGAGCGACTGCCTCGCAAACTATGACCGAATTACGCGCGGAAATCGCTCTTTTGAAAGAATTAGAAAGACTTGCCGGCCAAGTGCTTTCTGCTGGTAAAGACAGCAAATGGGAAAGCGTTTCGGAATTGCTGCAAAATGAAGAACAGATGTTTGATGATAATCATCGGCGGTTAAAATTGATTATTTTTACCGAGCATCGCGATACATTGTTGTATCTGCATAAAAAAATATGCGCGCTGCTTGGCAAATCCGACTCCGCGGTAATTATCCACGGCGGTATAAATCGCGCCGCCCGCGATAAAGCGCGGGAAATGTTTGTAAATAACAAAGACACCCTTATCCTTATTGCAACAGACGCCGCCGGCGAAGGTATTAACCTGCAGCGCGCACATTTGATGATTAATTATGATCTGCCATGGAATCCTAATCGGCTGGAGCAGCGGTTTGGGCGCATTCACCGTATTGGCCAGAAGGATGTGTGCCATATGTGGAATCTTGTTTCCATGCAAACTCGGGAAGGTGAAGTATTTCAAACGCTGTTTAAAAAGCTCGAAGAGGAACGGAATGCGCTGGGAGGCGGCGTTTTCGATGTGCTTGGCAAAATTGAGTTTGAGAATAAACCACTGCGTGATTTAATTATTCAGGCAATTCGCTATGGAGATGATCCCGTTCGTCGACGAAGATTGGATCAAATTGTGGAAACGGCGTTTGCCCATGAACATGTGCAAAAATTACTGGAACAACATGCGCTTATGAAAGAAATGACCGACGTGGCAAATATATCGCATATTCGCGATGAAATGGAACGCGCCGCCGCGCGCCGGATGCAGCCGCATTTTATTTGCGCTTTTTTTCTGGAAGCTATAAAACAGCTTGGCGGACAATGTATTCAAATTGAAAGCAAGCGCTATGAAGTCACCAGAACGCCGCCGGTTCTTAGCAACTATCCGCAGAAATCATTGCGGACCCCCATCGTGCGCCGCTATGAACGGGTGGTGTTTGAAAAAGAGTTGATAGATGTTCACGGGAAGCCGCAGGCAATTCTGGTAACTCCCGGACACCCTTTGTTGGATACGGCAATTGATGTTATTTTAGAAAATTATGAAAACTTGTTTTCCGATGGAACTGTGCTGGTAGACCCCGAAGATATTGGCCGCGGGATACGTATTTTGCTGTATATTGAACATGCAATTTATGATGGTTTGCCAACGAATTCCGGCAAGCAGCATGTTGTTTCGCGGCAATTGCAATTTGTGGAAATGCGCGAAGATGGAAGTATTGCTTCGGCCGGGTATGCGCCTTTCTTGAATTATCGGCCGCTGGAAGTTTCGGAACGAGAGTTGATCGCTAGCTTGAAGAAGTCTTCACCCATTTTGCGCGACGCCGAATTACGGGCTAAGGATTATGCAATTACCCATATTGCTGCTGGGCATTTAGAGGCAACTCGCAAAAAACGCTACGCTGAGATTGATAAAATTTATGAGGCGGTAAATCAGCGGCTTACTGCAGAAATTAGTTATTGGAATAACCGCGCCGCGCTATTGAAGAAACAGATTCCGCTGGGAAAACAAAATGCGGCGCAAAATGCAGCCCAGGCCGAACAAAAATCACAAGATTTGCTTGCGCGGCTGACGCGGCGGCTGGAAACGCTGAAGCAAGAACGGACGTTATCATCTGCCCCGCCGGTGATTCTTTCGGCGGCGCTGATTGCTCCTCAGGGATTGATAGACGCTTTAACAAATTCCGGCAATGATTTTGTTGTGGTAGATCCCAAAGCATCTGAAGACGCCGCCGCACGCCGGCATATTGAACTTGCGGCTATGCGCGCGGTGATGGATGCGGAACTTGCATTGGGCAATGAACCTCGCGATGTAAGCGCTGAAAAGTGCGGCTATGACATTGAATCACGCCAAAAGGACAGCGGCAAACTGCGATTTATCGAAGTTAAGGGCCGTATCCCCGAGGCCGACACTATCATTGTTACGAAAAATGAAATTTTAACGGCGCTGAATAAACCGGATGAGTTTATACTTGCCGTTGTGCGTGTTCCATCAACTAGTGAAACGGCCACACAATCACCCTATGTGCGATATATCAGCCGCCCATTCATCCGTGAACCAGATTTTGCGGCCAATAGCGTCACATATAATCTGCGGGAATTACTTGATAAAAGCTATCTGCCCAAATAGATAACCAATCCGTAAATACCGCGCCAACGGCCGGGGATTCGTAAGGGGTGGTAGCCCCTTGCGCGGGGTTTGGGGTGTCCCCAAAATCTCTTTTATGAAAATCTTTCACAGGGCAATATTGGTAGCCGAGTGGCAAGGGCGACCGCAAGGGTCGCCCCTACCGGATTGCATGGCCTTAGGTGTGACCGTGCGGCGTATGCTCTAAAACAAGCGCGATGTGGCGGCGCTTGTGTACCGTGCGGTGATATTGGTCGGTGCGGCCATAAAACGAACACCACACGATGAATCGTGTGGCTTGTTCTCCGCCACAACCACCCGCGCAAGGGGAAGACTGCTTCTTGCGTATCCCCGTGTGTACCGTGGTGGTTGCTGTTACTTACCCAGATCTCTGCGCGCCTGTTCAACCGTATATTGCGGCTCCAACATCTGATCTAGAATATGATCCAGCGCTTCACTGCTGGCGGTGTGTAAAGCTTTTTCGTCTTTCTTGCTCATTTTGCCAAATCGCTTCTGCCACAAATGGTGGATCGATTGGGCTATTCCTTCAATGCGTCCACGTGCTTCGCCAATTGCTTCACCTTCACTGCGACCTTGCAACTGCGCATATTCCAATCGAGAGACCTCGTCATGGATTGCTTTTTCCCGCGCGTCGTATAACAATCGCGATTCTTTATC
>JAJYBV010000055.1 GCA_021778805.1 Chloroflexota bacterium
TTCGTTTTGTGGCCGCCCAACCACCTACACAGCTCCGAAGCCCAAGCGCCGCCCCATATCGTTTGTTTTAGAGCATACGCTGCGCGGTCACACCTGAGGCAATGCAATCCGGTAGGGGCGACCCTTGTGGTCGCCCTTGCTGCCCGGCTACCAATATTTCCCATCGGAAAATAAAATAAAAAGAGATTTTGGGGACACCCCAAGCCCCGCGCAAGGGGCTACCACCCCTTACGTATCCCTGATTACGAAATATATCTTGTCCCTATTTAAAAGTGAAAGTTCATCATCGTGTGGTGTTCGTTTTGTGGCCGCCCGGCCACCTACATCGCACCGGAGCGAAAGCGCCGTCCATAATACGCTTGTTTTAATATAATCACTGCACGGTACACATTGAGGCAATGCAATCCGGTAGGGGCGACCCTTGCGGTCGCCCTTGCTGCTCGGCAATCAATATTGCTTTGTGAATATTGTTTAAAATAAAAGAGATTTTGGGGACACCCCAAACCCCGCGCAAGGGGCATCCGCCCCTTACGTATCCCGATTAAAATATCAAAGACCATAATCGTGTGGCTTGTTTCCCCACCTCCACCCGTGTGTAGCCGGTCAGTGTTTGTTCAACAACAGGCGCTATGGGGGCACTCAATGTACTCCGCTCTGTTGGTCTTCATCCTGATGAAAATAGTAAAGTTCATTAATGACGCCGCATAACGGATCTTTTTGCAAGTAAACAGCTTTTCAGCCGCTATAAGCTATTAAGAAGCAGAGATATCTTGTTCTTCTTTCCATATGAAAGACCAGTGTTCTGTGGTGTTGCTGCCTCTTACGCAGTGTATTCAGTCTCATCTGAGTAGCTATCCCCAAAAATCTGGCAACCTGAGCCTAAAAAGATTAAAAGAAATCGGGAAAACACCACAAGACTCGTCAAAAGGGATGCTGCCTTCGGCGCTTCCGGTTACATGCTTTATGTATGCTCAGGTCTATAGGCTGCTTGCCGTAACTATTTAATGGTGACTTCTTCCGTGCCAGGCTGCAACCGAAATGTTACATTTTTGCCCAGCCGGCAAATTGCGTCGTGCAGATCTGCTTTAACTGCATATGCTTTCAGTTCACCTTTTTGATTTTCAATGGTTACGTAGTGATAGCCAACTTTTGGCATACCGCCGATGGCGTCTGAATTACAGACCGCGCCTTTTATGAGGCCCGAAACTGTAGTTACAGCGCCGTTTTTTGCCCGATACAAAATCGGCAAGGTCGTAACAAAAATTCCAATTGCATATAATACTGATAATACACCGACAAATTGCAGCAATGTTGCCGTTATATTTTTATAGGTAAAAAATTGGGTCAAGCCAAATACTGCTATATTTATCAGCAGTAAAACAACACCCGCCAAAAGCACATATACCCCTAAGCGATTACGCTTTTGCGTAAAAATCAGCGGGCGGCCCCACCCCTGTACATTACGCCGTATTAATGCCCCAATGACGCGGCGTTGAATAAAATTCGGATTGCTGAAATCACTCGTTTGATTCGTTTCCGAAGTCATTTTATTCAATCCCTTCTATATTTTGCAGTATCGTTACTATTTCCGCAGTGTCAGCGTCGTTTAAACGCAAAAGCGGCGCTCTTGGAGTATCTGCATAGCCAAATCGAGCGCGCAATGCTGCCTTTAATCCCGCCGGTCCAAACTGCGAAGTTACAGCGCGATTTAACGGCAAAATTTTATTTTGTTCAATGCGCAGTTCTTGCAAAATCATCTCCATCGGCCGGTCCAAAGAACCGGCGTTCATAACATGCCGCCATTGTTCATATAACCGAACCAAATGCCCCGGAACAACATTTGCCGAAGCGGCAATTGCGCCATGAGCGCCTACCGCTAACGCGGGCAGCAAAAAACCTGCGCTGCCTGCCAGCATAATAAAACCTTCACCTGCGCCGGATATAATTTCCATCATTTTTACCAATTGTCCGCTGCTGTCTTTCATCCCAATAATATTCGGATGTTTTGCTAATTGCAGCGCCAATTGCGAAGAGATATCAATGCCTGCAGCGTTTGCGGGCATATTATATATCAGCGCAGGAATCGGACTGGCGGTTGCGATTGTTTCATAATAATTGCGCAGCGCCGCCGCCGTCATGTATGCAGGAAACGCCGATGGCGGAAGAATAAGAGCAAAAGATGCGCCTAAATCTGCCGCGATGCTGCAATTTTCTACAGCGTCACGAACTGTTTGTGCGCCGGTTCCTGCTAACAAAGGAATACTGCTGCCGCATTCATCCAGCGCGGAGCGCACAGTTTTTATGACATCTGCGCGCTCCGTTTTATTCAGCAGCGGAGCTTCTCCGTTAGACCCCAGCGCCAATATACCGCCTAACCGAAATGATATCACATGACATACATGTTTTTTAAGTGTTTGGATATCAATTTCACCGGATTCGGTAAAAAAGGTTGGAACCGGTGGAATTATTCCTCCCAATACATGTGTGGGAACGTTCATAAACGACTCAATTCATCAAGAATATTTGCAAAGCCATGAACACTTTTATAAAAAGTTGCTAAACTCGTGTGCTCATTTGGCGCATGCGCTCCGTCACTTTCTAAACCAAACCCAACTACAAATGTTTCGGCGCGCAGCGTTTGCTGCAGTATTGTCGCAATGGGTATAGAACCGGCGCCGCGAGTAATAACACATTCCGCATCGAATAAATTTGATAAAGCGCGGCGTATTCCTAATCCGGCGGGGGATTCCGGATCACTTAAAAATGGCATGCCTGCGTCTATTAACTTAAATGCTATTTGTACGCCGGCAGGAGTTAATTGCCGCACCCGATTTTGCACTAATTCAAATACTTGATAAGGATCTTGTCCCGGTACAAGCCGCAAACTCACCTTTACTTTCGCGGTTGCAGGAATAACTGTTTTAGAGCCTTCTTCTTGAAAGCCGCCAATAAACCCATGCACTTCAAAGGTTGGCCGGCCCCATGCGCGTTCAATAGGCTTGTAATTCGGCTCACCTATGGGGTCTGCTTGCAATAATTTATGGAAGGTATTATCTGCATATTCAGCGGATTTTTGCCACTGAAGCCGTTCTTCATCTGAAATCGGCGCAATCATTTCATATAATTCCGGTATCTGGATTAACCCATTTGCATCTTTTAATCCGGTGATAATTTCTGCAAGCGCAAACAATGGGTTCGGGGCGTTGCCGCCAAATCCGCCGGAATGCAGATCTTGCGGGGCGCCATTTGCAATAATTTCAGCGTATAAAATGCCGCGGCAGCTGTAACACATGGTTGGAACGTTCGGCGCCACCAGTCCGCCATCAGCTAAAATAACGATGTCGCTTTGCAATTTATCCGGATGTTCGCGAGTATATTTTTCTACCGCTCTGCCACCGGATTCTTCTTCACCCTCATAATATACCCGCACATTCACCGGCAGTTTTCCATCAGTTTTCAAAAATGCTTGAATAGCGTGAAGAACGGAAACCGCCTGAAGTTTATCATCGGTTACACCGCGGCCATAAATCAAATCTCCGTCGATAAACGGCTCAAATGGATCATGTGTCCACTGCTCAATTGGGTCTACCGGCTGCACATCATAATGGGCGTACAATAAAACCGTCGGTTTTCCCGGCGCATGCAGCCAATCGCCATACACCAGCGGCAAACCATCAGTTTCAATCACTTCACAATGTTCTAATCCGGCGTTGAGCATCATCTGATTTACAAACTGCGCGGCGCGGCGTGAATGTTCATCGTATTTGCGCAAAGCGCTGATTCCCGGAATGCGCAATAATGTACGATAATCTTCAAACGTCTCTGTTTTATGTGTATCGATATATGCGTGTACTGCGGTAGATTGTGTTGTTTTCATAATTTTTTGGACTCGGTTTCAATTTGATGAGGTTTGGCGCAAACGCCGATTTTGTTTTTGTTGATTTCAGGGGCCAAAACAGCAGCTTTGTTTCGCAAAGTACTTTAGCTGTTTGAGGCAGTGCAGCAAAAGTAAAGCAGGAGGAAGCATGCCTCCTGCCGGGGCCGGGGGTGTCCCCCCGATCCCTCTTATTCCTATTTTAGGCTCAGATCTCTACTGCCACCTAAAAGCTTAGCGGCATTATTTTTCTATGTGGCTGGCGGCGTCTAAATACCGAACACAGCCGTGAATAGCGTGATAAAAATTATCTAATTGGAAATGCTCATTTGGTGAATGCAAGCATTCTGTTGCAAGACCATACCCGGCAAATACAATAGGCGCATGCAGATACTCCGCGAATAACGGGGCTACCGGAATAGATCCGCCTTCTCGCAGGAAATAAACATCATGCTGATATTCATCACCAAGGGATTGCACGGCGGCGTGAATATAGGGATCGTGAGGATCCACAACCATGCCTAACCCGCCATGAATTAATTGCACTTCAACATCTACGCCTTTCGGGGCGATTTTTTTTACTTGTTTTTTCAGCAGCGGCAAAACTTTTTCTGCAGTTTGATTGGGAGAGAGCCGCAGACTAATTTTTACGCGAGCTTCGGCAGGGATAACGGTTTTAGCTCCTTCACCTTGGTATCCACCAACAAAGCCATGCACTTCAAACGTTGCCCTGGCGCTCATGCGTTCAACCAAACTATATTCCTGCTCACCGGGGAAATATGTTTTTTCCGGAGCTTTAGAATCGAATGGCAAACCCATTTCGCTGGCAAGCTGCTTTCGCATATCCAATGGATATTGCGCCCACCATTGTCGTTCTTCATCCGTTACCGGGTTAGCTAATTCTTCCAAACCGGGAATATTAATATGCCCGTCTGCGCCTTTTAAACTGGCAATAATCAACGCCAAGGAATGCAGCGGATTAGGAGCAACACCGCCATATGTGCCGGAATGCAGATCGTGATCTGCCCCTTTGGCGACAATTTCAGCGTATAAAATGCCGCGAACGCCATACACAATTGCCGGCAATCCCGGCGCAAGCATGTGGGTATCTGCAATTAAAACAGCGTCGCAAGCTATATCTTTAGCGTGCTCTTTCACATATTTTTCTATCGCGGTTCCACCGAATTCTTCTTCACCTTCAACTAACACGCGGATATTAACCGGGAAATTGCCTTTAACCGCATGGATAGATTGAAGAGCCAATATCAATCCCAATATCTGCCCTTTATCATCCGTTGCGCCGCGCGCATAAATTTTATTATCGCGAATTTCCGGTTCAAAAGGTTTAGAATGCCATTTATTATCGGGATCGGTTGGCTGAACATCATAGTGACCATAGATAAGGATTGTTGGTTTATTTGGCGCATGCAGCCAATCACCGTATACAAGCGGATGAGAGCCGTTTGCGATAAGACCAGTGTTTTCTAAACCGGCAGATAATAATTGCTGCAAAGTAAATTTTGCGGCGTCCCAAATATCATCGGAGTGTTCGGATTGCGCGCTAATACTTGGTATTCGCAGAAACGCTTTTAAAGCTTCCAAAGATTCGCTGCGATGTTCATCAATGTATTCATGAACATCTTTGGTTTTGATCATACATTGCCTCTGACTTGATAAAATAGAGCTTCAGGGAATACAACATTATATTGCCTGAAAGTTTCCTTTCTTTAAGCATACCACGAATAACCAGCAATCTACGATACATAGTATGTTAAGTACCATAGTTATCATATTCTGTATGATGAACATCTCATCCTGAAACTATCACAAGCTCACAAGCAGATACAAGCATACAGCGACAAATATTTTTGCTGCAAATGTCAATCATGGTACGTTGTTCTGCAATCTGCTAGTGAGAAAATATCACGGTGGCTACGCAAGATATTTGCAATAAAATTCCTCAGGGTCTTCTTCATCTAAACAGCTGAGAGTTCCGCAGTGCAGATAGCCTAATTGCGTACAAAGCTGCTGCATTGCGGCATTTGATGTGTTTGTAGAGGTGAATATTTTAGTGGAGACTACAGATGTTTCTGCAGTTCGCATTAAGGCAGTTCCGATTCCCTGGCGGCGATAGAGTGGATGAACAATCAGCAGTTCGATAAATGGGTAGTCAAAAAAATGCTCGTGCAGCAGCAAAAATCCGCAAAGCTCTGCGTTTATGTACGCCACGCATGCCCGTTGCCGGTGAACTGTTTCTGCAATAGAGCGCTGCCGCGGCGGCGCTCCGGTAACTAATGCATCCAGCGCAAGCATCGCATTGATATCATGCGGCTGCGCTACAGCAATGTTTAGCATGCAGCGATCTCCATATTATTTGCGCAAAATTTTACCGACAACGCGATTAAAGATACTTCTCATCGGCAGCGGATTATCCATTTTTAAAAATCTGGCAGAGATAAAAAATGTTAATACACCCGCTACAGAGGCAACAGACATTTGCGTCAACAGAAAAAGTTTCTGTTCAATGACATTAAAAGAACCTTGACTGATAAAAGTTTGGAAGCTGTAATTTAATATCAGATAGATAATATAGGTCATTAATGACGCGACTAAACTGGCAGAGATAATGCCTAAGGTAAAATTAGCAATTTCCCTGATATCGATTTTTCCGATACGAGATCGCAAAATAATAAGCAGCGCGGTAGCCTCGATAGTTGCGCCTAATGAAGAGGCCAAAGCTAAACCAGCCGCCCCCATAGGATTTAATAAAATAATGCTTAACCCAATAACAAACGCCAGTTCAACAACCCCAACTGTAACTGCAGTTTTAGCGTCTTGTATTGCGTAATACGCCCGAACGAGTATCTCTATTAACGAAAGCGCCGGCGCGCCGATAGCAAAAAAGATGAGCGGTATATATATAACATACAGTTTATCGATGGAAAATTGCCCATACCCAAATAACAAATCGGTTATTGGCCGCGCTAAAATCATCATAACCATACTGGTTGGAATGGATAAAAATAAAATAATTTTAATGGATGAAACAATAGTATGGCGCATTTGGTCCCATTCACGGGTTGCCACAAATATTGCCAACGAGGGAAACGCTGCCTGAGAAAGCGCTATTCCAAATATTGCAATAGGCAGCAGCACTAATTGGAATGCTTGCTGATATCCATATACAACGCCGCCATTCAGCGAAGATAACATCGCAGAGGAAATAAAAGAATATACGCCAAATAACGCCACAGCGTTAATAAATCGCGGAACCATAAGCACGGCAATTTGCTTTACACCCGGATGCAGAAAGTTCAGGGTTGGCGTATATTGCATTTTAGCGTTCACCAAACCGGGAATCTGCACAATAAATTGCGCTACTGCTGCGCCTACAACGCCATAGGTTGGCCCTAAAATACCTAAATGCCCGCCAAATATATGGGTATGATTATCAAGGATTGTAGCGCCTATACCGAAAACCTGCCCCAAAGTATATAAAATTGAGCCGACTGCCGGCAACAGAAATTTTTGCCGTGCGTTTAATACAAATGTTGCAATAAATGATAAGCCCAGCATTATCGGCTGAATAAGCATAATACGGGACAATAAAATAACATCATTGGCTTTTTCGGGATTATTAAAAACACCAAACGCAAATAAATGCGCCAATTGAGGCATAAAAATTGCGCCAAGTATCGCAAAAAGAGTTAACAGCAGCGTAACTACATTGAACACGACACTGGTGATATACCACGCGCTTTTTTTGTCTTTTTTATTCACCATGTATTCCGTAAAAACCGGAATAAAGGCAGAGCTAAGCGCGCCACCGGCAATTAAATTATAGATTGCGTTCGGCAAAGTAAACGCCAGAGTAAAAGCGTCGGCGGCGTTAGATGGCCCAAAGGTGGCGCCAAATAATGTCGTTCTGAATACACCTAATATGCGGCTGAGAAAAAATGATGAGGTAATTATAAAAGCTGCAACTGCCATTTGATCGCGCTTCAATGCCTTCATAGACATCGAAGGCTGGCTGACATCCGGCGCGGCGGCGCTAGGTATTCGAATGGTCAGCGCATCTAAATCCAAGTCATATGGCAGGCTGTCATATGCGGTGCTATACATACTCTGAGAAGGATCTCCGCGCAAACGAATCGTTGGCGGTATATAATCAGGAGCAAAGGGATAATTGGCGCCTGATTGATCCTGTTGGTTTCGCTGAGGCTGTTCTTGCATCCGTAAAAACCTCTTCATATATTTTAGTTTTGGGTATTTACTTGAACTATATAAGGATATCACTCATACAGTGTTCGGATAAAAATCGGGAGCGCCTGCTATCCTCTGCCGCAGATATGCATTAGTGCGCTGCATTTGCAAACGAAAGCACCTAGATTCCAGCGCATATTCGGGGATATTGTATCACAGATATTCTTTTGGGGATATCTATTCGCCAATATGGCCAATTGCGATACAATATGAACAAAAGACTGTATACACGCTATTTCATTGAAAGATTAGGTACCATGCAAAAAAAAATAAACGCTCAAACATCCTCAAGTGATCTGCAGGAATTCGCGTACACATCTAAATTTGCCCCACAACAGAAATGGGCATTTGCGCGCGAAATATTTGAGACAGTGCTATTAAGCGCCATCATGTTTTTAATCATCAATGTATCTATTAAAAGTGTTCAAGTTGACGGCATAAGCATGTACCCAACCTTGCACAACAGCCAATTTGTTATTGTGGATAAATTGGCGTATGTGTTTAGCAATCCCCAACGTGGAGACATTATTGTTTTTGAATATCCCTTGAACCATTCTGTAGATTATATAAAGCGTGTTATCGGAATCCCCGGAGATACAATAACCATTAATGCAGACGGCACGGTTTTAGTGAATGGCGTTCAATTAAACGAGCCATATATCAACAATATGGGTAACCCCTATGGAGCGGAAAAAATTACGCTGGGGCCAAACCAATATTTTGTTCTGGGCGATAATCGCCAGGAAAGCTCTGACTCTCGCGATTGGGGTACGGTAAATCGCAGCCTTATCATTGGACAAGCGAAAATCGTAGTTACTCCGCTGAGTGATTTTCATTTCCTCCCTAATGAATCATCCGTATTTTCCCATATTCCGTCGCCATAACCAGCGCATTCACGCACTCTGCAAGTTCCTTTGCGTTGATTACAGCGACGCTAATCCATGCTATTGCGGCGCATTATATTCCGCGACGCCAACCAAGACTCGCTGATTTCCAGCGGCTGACAGATTGTTGCGGCGCAGTTTCTTCCGTATTTACAATGCTGTGGCTATCTGCCATCATTTCTATCGCCGCCAAAGCTGCCATCGCTTGGCTATGCGTCAGCGCAACGCCAGATGGATCCGGCAATATTTCCACGCCATCTCTTATTTTTTCTGAATCAGCATCCCAGGTTTCGGCAATAAATCCGGTAGAAAGATCTGCCGCAATAAAGCGTGGATGATCCATAATATATAAAGCAAACGGAATGGTAGTTTTTAATCCGATAATGGCGTATTCCTGCAGCGCCCGTTTCATACGCGCAATTGCCTCATCTCTGGTAGCGCCCCACACAATCAGTTTTGCCAGCAGCGAATCATAGTATAAGGAAATTTCTGCGCCGCGAAATAATCCGCTATCCACACGCACACCCGGCCCTTGGGGTTCATGAACTTCTTGCACAATGCCGGCGCTGGGTAAAAACTTATTTAATGAATCTTCCGCTGTTATGCGGCATTCAATTGCGTGGCCGTTAAAATGAATATCTTCCTGCCGAAAAGATAGCGGAAGGCCGCCTGCCACACGGATTTGTTCTTTCACAAGATCGATTCCGGTGCGCAGTTCTGTAACAGGATGTTCGACCTGAAGACGTGTGTTCACTTCCATAAAATAGAAGTTTTTATCGGCGTCCAGCAAAAATTCTACGGTGCCGGCGCTAACATATCCCGCTTGTTTTGCAATACTTACCGCGGCGGAGGTAATTTCATTCCGCAAAGTATCACTTAATACAACCGAAGGTGTTTCTTCAACTAATTTTTGATTCCGGCGCTGCAGCGAGCATTCCCGTTCGCCTAAATGCACAACATTGCCAAAAGCATCGCCAAAAATTTGCACTTCGATATGCCGCGCCGGCTTAATGGCTTTTTCTAAATAAACCCGTTCATCATTAAAAGCTGCTTTTGCTTCAGAGCGCGCCAGCCGCAAAGCGTCTTCCATATCTTCGGCGCGGTACACAAAACGAATGCCTTTGCCGCCGCCACCGGATGCAGCTTTCAGCAATACCGGGTATCCAATAGAATCCGCAAGATGTTTTGCTTCATTAGCGTCGGCAATATCATGGTTTACTCCGGGAGGAATCGGCGCATGCGCCTGCAAAGCGACATTTCTTGCGGAAGTTTTTTCTCCCAACAGCCGCTGAATATGCGCGGGCGGGCCGATAAATATGATATTAGCGTCAGCGCAAGCCTGTGCAAAATCAGGATTTTCCGATAAAAATCCATACCCCGGATGAATTGCGGATGCCTCTGTTTGTTTTGCCGCTTCGATAAGTTTTGGTATATTCAAATAACTTTGGCTGGCCTGCGGATCTCCGATAAAAACAGCTTCATCAGCCTCGCGCACATATAACGAGCCGCGATCCGCTGAACTATAAACAGCGATCGAGCGAATCCCCATATCTTTGCATGCGCGAATAATACGCATAGCAATTTCGCCCCTATTGGCAATTAATAGCGATTGAATCGGAAAGCCTTCGGGAAATTTATCTACTGATTGCATTTTTTATAGACCTTTCTCACAAAATTTTTTCAGTTTTTTTCATCATAACCCTTTTTAAAAATAACTTCAAGGCCAGCATTTTTGGCTTCCTCGATAGCACGCTATTCGCTTAGGAATCGAAAAATTACACTAAGAGAGCCTGACAAACAGGCTACGCCTGGTTTCACGTGAAACCAGGCGTAGCCTGACTTGGAGAGAATTTTAGTTCTAAGACCTGTTCCAATAAAATTTCTAACTCTAGTTTGATCCAACTAAAAATACGTTATCTAATTAACACTGTCAATGAAAAAAATTTAGTTTCGCGTGAGAAAAGAAGATATTGGGCTTGGCAATTTTTGAATATTTTTGCCCCATATATTTTGAAAAAACAATATAAAATAACACCGAAATTTTTTGCAACTACTCAGGTGCTACTCAAAACCGTTTCTAAGGAAAAAGTTGCGCCAAAATAAATAAATATGTTATGCTCGTTTACATATGACAATATTTGCTTTGAAATGGTTGATGGAGATATCTGATGCAAGACAATTGGACAACACGAGAGAGAAACACTATGCAAGATACCTGGACCACGGTAGATACCTATATCTATGATGTGTTTGAAACTCCAGATCCACAGTTGGAAGCCGCACTGAAATCGGCTGAAGAGGCCGGATTGCCTCCCATCAGCGTTGCTCCCAATCAGGGAAAATTGCTCTCAATTCTGGCAATGTCTCTTCAGGCCCACTCAATATTGGAAATTGGGACACTGGGTGGTTATAGTACCATCTGGTTGGCGCGTTCGTTGCCGCACGACGGCAAATTGCTTTCACTTGAGGTGAACCCCAAACACGCCGAAGTTGCTCGCGCCAATATTGAACGAGCTGGATTATCTGGAATCGTTGAAATACAGGTAGGGGCGGCGCTGGATACGCTGCAAAAACTTGTATTGGATGGACATGCGCCATTTGATTTGGTTTTCATCGATGCCGATAAAGAGAATTACCCGGGATACTTAGAGTGGACGCTTAAACTTGTACACAAAGGCAGTTTGATCATCGCCGATAATATTGTCCGAAATGGCGCAGTTGCGGATGCAACCAGCCCAGACATGAACGTTTCGGCGGTACGGCGCTTCAATGCGGCATTAGCAGCCGAACCACGCCTTGCAGCAACAGTATATCAATCGGTTTCGATAAAAGGATACGATGGAATGGCGCTTGCTTATGTCGTCAGCGATTAACTAATAGAAAAGCCCCGCTTAAGGTCTTTAACAATTAAAGAGAGATAAGATATATCAGCAAACCAAGGATACGTATGGGGCGGTAGCCCCTTGCGCAGGGTTTGGGGTGTCCCCAAAATCTCTTTTATTTTAAAATTTCCCCAAGGAAATATTGATGGCTAGGCAGCAAGGGCGACCGCAAGGGTCGCCCCTACCGGATTGCATTGCCTCAGGTGTGACCGCGCGGCGTATGCTCTAAAACAAACGATATGGGGCAGCGCTTGTGCTTCGGTGCTGTGTAGGCGTCCACAAAACGAACACCACACGATGATAAACTTTCATTTTTTAAAAAGAGACGAGATAAAAAAATTCGCGCCAAATATGCTTGGCGCGAAAACTGTCATATTTCAATCATTTTTTAGGAGGATTAGAGGAAGATTGGCGTGTGTTGCCTTGAAACGGCCACAAGCGCCGCTGCTGCGGTTTAACATCGCCGGAAGTTTCCACTGCATCGGGACGTGCTTGTTCATCGGGTTCCGGGGCAGGAATGGGACGTGCTCCCGCAGGAGCTTTCAACGCTGCGGCCGGCACTACCGGCGCTGCTGTGTCTCCTGCGCCGGTGTGGTTTTGTAATCGGCGCTGCAGCGTAGTAATTTTTGATTGCTGCAAATTCTCATCAACAAATTGCGGTTGTATATCTTCTTTATTTTGGACAGAAACCGGTAAAAATCGATAATTATCCAATTCAACTTCAAAAGTTGGCCCTTTCAAAAATGCGCGCTGCGCCCCACGTTTTGCAGGATTCCCAATCTTCAATCCAAGTCGGCGCAAAGGAGCGCTTTCGCGTGGCAACCACAATAATTGCGCTAAAATACGCAATTCATCGAAAGATTCTAACGTTTGTAATTGCTCGGCGCTGCCTGCGGCTATCATACGCTGCGCCAAATTTGCGCGCGCGGTCTCTAATTTTTGCAAAGTAGAATCGCTGCCGGGATCCCAATCTTCATCGGTAAGCAACGCAGATGGCGGGGGAGGAATAGCGGCGCGTTTCCGTGGTAAATACGATCTCAACCAAGTTTCTTCATCTACCAGCGGCAAAGCCGAACCGCCTTTGCCTTCCAGCCAGCGTTCCAATTGAATGCGTTCATCGGAAGATGGCTCATCTTGTGTCCACAACGCCGCATGGAAAGATCCCGAAGCATTCCAAAGCCAAACACGCGCGGATTGGAGTGTTTCCTCATTTCCTTCAGCCAACAAAGCTGCACGGCGGGTTAGCGCATCGATAGCTTGAGTTTGCTGCAAGCGAAGTGCAATAGCCGTGTGGATACGTTCGGTTAATTCAACCAGCGCTAAGGATATTAAACGAATGCCATCACGCCAGGAGCCGTTGCCTATATCACTTGTCAATCTTTCAAAAAATTGAATTTCATGCGCAGTTTCGGAGCCAATTGCTTCAATGCGCGCGGCGCGTTCTTCCTCTGTCTCACCTAGCCCAACGCTCCATTCATCTTCATGAATGCGCAAAACTTTTTGCAGTAAAAGAATCATCTTGCCATCATGCGGCTCATCTTTCAAGCGAATAACCCTTGCGCGCGCCATTGCGGCGCCTTCGTGAGCCACACGATAAAATTTATCGTACAGCATACCAAGCCGATCTGCCACATCGGCTAAAATTTCCGGATGGTTGGGATCAACGGTAATAGACCGCAGTTCACGAGCAAAATCATGAGATTCACGGCTGACGCCATGCAAACTTTGGCGCGCTGTTTGCCAAGCAGTAAAGCAGCGCAAAGAATCGGGTGAAGGTTCAGTTAATTCCGCAAGCAGCATATCCAAAGCTGCGGCAGCTTGGGCAAAATAATTTGCGGATAAGCTTACGAACCGGCGGCGCAGGGAACGCTGCACTTCATCCCAATGAGGCATAAACACACGCATGGGGCGGCCCAAAGCATAATCGCGCTCTACTCGGCGGCGCAATCCGCCATCTATTCGGGCGCGCTGCGGCGCAATTGCTGAATCTACGGCTTCCCAAGATTCCAATTGGCGCAAAATATCAGCGCAATCGGATAAAATATCATCCGGCGCTAGTTCGCCGCGATAGCGCAAAACAGCGCCAATATCCGCAGCAAGCTCATCTAATGAAATCCCCACCTCACCATCCAACTCATACCTGCGCAATGCTGCCACAATAATTGCGCGGCGCTGTCGCCGGCCCTCTGATTCATCGCCGGCAAAAATTCGTAAAAAGTCTGTTTGCCCGGCAAGCAGCGCATTTGCTTCTCGTGATAAATCTACTATCCGTACATCTGAAACTGCCATATCTGCGAAAAAAGCCTCCCCTGCGCTGCCAGCAAATTATGTTTCAACCGGCATCGCTGCCACTTATATTTTTAGTGTAGCATTCAATCACCATTTTTACCAACAATTGGGCCGCAAAGGCCCCATTGCAAAGAGATATGGGTAAACGGTTTAATTGCATTCAGGCGCCCCAAACTTATTCAATGGCGCCACATCATACACATTTGGTGTTAAAGACGCTGTTGGGATGCAAACTTTATGCCGGCGCAGCAATAACAACATATCGCATACTATCTACACCAAAAGGATAACAGGTTAGCAAGGTTAAAATTGGTGTATCAGAATTATCTAAAATTGAAAGATCATTAGGAGAGACGATACGGATTTGGCTAACTTTAAATAAAGAAGAGCCGGAAGGTGTTTGCACATAAATTGCCTCACCAATTTGCAGTTTATCAATATTTCTGAAAGCCATGTTGCCATGGGAATATAATAAGGAATTTCCCGAGGCTCCGGGATACGCCGAGTAGATAAAATGAGTTACTGTCATTCCCGGCGCAACTACCATCCAACCTTGTTCCAATCCCCTTTCAACAATAGGGACATTAATATTGATTGCCGGAATAATCAGCCGCATAACCGAAGATTTATCTAAAGGAGTTGTTTGATAGCTGATCATTTCATTGTTAAACTGCTGGACAGTGTATTGCAATGAAGTTGTTGGAGTGTTTTTTGATGGCAATGATGAATTTGGATTTTTGCTGGATCCGCTGCTGCTTATAATTTTTGGTGAAGAGAGCAGATGTAAAGAAGGCGCCAGCTGATAAAGAGAAACGCCGCCAACGGCGCCAAAAATTAACGCCGTAAGCAGAGTAATAGTTAATTGTATCAACATAGCGCGTTTCGCGGCGCGTTTACTTTTATTACGAAGGTTTGCCATACCAAAGAGCCTTTCTCAGCTCCGGCGTTCAGCTTCCTTTCGCAAAGCATTATACGCACTGTTGTAAGACGCAACCGCCGCAGAACCTCGCTGCAGCGCCGAGAGCCGTTTACGAATTGTATTTTGTGCAGATTTGCCCAATTCCAAAGTGGCATTGTCCAAATCAAGTAAATCGCGCAATTCCGTAACAATATCCCTGCGTTGATCTTCATCAACATCCCGGCTCTGTGTTATCATGCGGGTAATAATTACCTCGCGTTCATCAGCAATGTGTTTTGCGTCAGCAATATTTTCCTGTGCAAAAGCGCGCTGAATATCATAGGTTAACTGCCGGTATTTCCGGCATAATTCGCCAAAATCTTCCATGATTCACATCCTTCTTGCAGTATATCTCCCATCATAATGTATCAAACTGTCGCACACATTTGTCCAAACAGCTTCTTGTTGAAAAATATCCGCTGAAGAAATTCTGTTTTAATAGGCAAACGCCAGTGCGGCTGCCTTAAAGATTGCGCGGCAATTATCTGCGCAAAGTAATTGCAACCCCATTTGAAACACCGGAAACGCCTGTGCCTTCAACTGACTGGATGGCGTTTTTCCAAGCGTCGGTTAGCGATTCAATATACGGCAGCAATTCATCAATAATATCCACTGATTTCTGAATATTCGCGTCCAACAGCCGCCGCATTAAATAAGAATAAATTTGCCGCAGATGCGTAGAAACTTCGCCGGCGTTCATATCCAGTGTTGCGTCTAATTCAGCAAAAATATCTTGTGCGCGCCGAATATTAATATGAGCTTCCTCAATATTTTTTGCGTAAATTGCAATGCGAGCTTGCTTTAAATACCGTTGCGCGCCTTCATACAACATAACCACTAAATGTCCCGGTGAAGTTGTAAGTGTTTGAGTTTCCTGATATTGTTTTGATATTTTCTGAGCTTTGGCGCGCGCTAAAGCAGCTTGCGCCGCATTTAATGCCGATGGTGACATTACTTCCTCCAATTCAATTATCCATTTGATAAAAATATCTCTGGCATACATCAGATGCACTGTACGCTTCTATAATCGGAAATAATACCGAAAAACGTAGGGCGTATATACTCAAAGCCGGTTCAATTGCCCAAATGTGCGCGCCGCAAATTTAACCGCTGCAACGCTATTTTTGTGACTATTGTACATGGCCGCTTTTAGGATCCCATCTGTACAATAGATGTGAGTCTATGTAAGAAAAGAGGTCAGAAAGATGATCTTACTGACACGATTTGATGGAGCAAAATTTTATATAAATATTGATTTCATTGAATTCATCGAAGAAACGCCAGACACCATGCTTTCATTAATCGATCACAAACGTATTTTGGTTCGTGAAAGCGCAAATGACGTTGTGGGCAAAATAACCGAGTATCTCCGATCCATTTATCGCGGTAACACAGGCTCCGGCGGCAGGATTGCTATGATATCCCAAAATCAGGCGCAGACAGAGCATTCGGAAAAAGAATGGCAGACAGAGCATTTGCGTGACGCTAAAGGTGAGGGCGCATAAATGGATATTTCTACCCTGCTTGGTTTAATCATTGGTTTTGGCTCATTAATCGTATCCGTTATAATGGAAGGCGGTTCTCCGCTATCGTTTTTAGCGCTCAGCGCTATGTTAATTGTGTTTGGTGGAACTTTTGGCGCCACTCTCATTTCATATCCAATGGATGTAGTGTTGTCATTGCCAAAGTTATTTTCCATTGCGCTGAAAAAACAGGATTTTGATGAACACAAATTAATTAAAGATTTTGTCGGCATGGCAGAAAAAGCGCGTAAAAACGGTTTACTTTCGTTGGAAGACAATGCAAAATCGATCAAAGATAAATTTACCCAGCAAGCTGTTATGCTGGCAATAGACGGAACCGAAGCGGAAACACTCAAAGAAATTCTTGAATCTCAAATTGATAGTATGGCAGAACGGCACGAAGTTACGTTTGGCATGCTGGAAGCTATGGGAGGATTCGCGCCAACTATGGGCATTATTGGTACAGTTATGGGGCTGGTGCACGTACTGAGTAATTTATCTAATCCAAATTCACTTGGCCCTAAAATAGCGGTAGCCTTTATTGCAACTTTATGGGGTGTTATGACCGCCAACTTATTATGGCTACCTATTGGCGCAAAATTAAAACGCAAAAGTCACCATGAAGTATTTTTTAAAACATTGGTTATTGCCGGTATAATGGGATTACAATCAGGCGATAACCCACGTATTATCCAGCAAAAATTAGAAGGAATGGTGCCTGCCAATCCTAAGATTAAGTCCGGTAAAAAGGCTGATGGTGGCGCGGATGAGCAGAAAGCCGCTTAATTAGGATATAATCACAATAACTCAATGGAATGGGATAGATAAACTCAATGTCAACGCCAGGATCTGATGACGAAAAAAAAGCAAGTGACGAGATTTCTGCAGATGAATTAGCGGATTTGTTTGGTAAAGAAAACGCTAAAGCGCCTGATGAAATACCTGTTGCGCCTGCCAAAAAAGAAGATAAAATGGAAGACTTTATTTCTGCCGATGAATTGGAAGCAATCGGACAGTTAACAAAGCCTTCTGCTCTGCCGCCGCCTTCGCCGCCAAAACCTCAGCCGCAGCAGCCACAAGCGCAGGCCCAAACTCCATCTCAAGAAGAAATAGATAAATTACTTGGTAATACCAAATCTCCATCACCTACGGAAAATCCCTCATCAAGTACACCGGCATATCTTCCGCCAAATTTTGCAGGATTATCTCCGCAAACAAAAAATTCTGCCGAATATGATAATGGTATAGAACTATTAATGGATGTGCCGCTGACAGTAAGCGTTGAACTCGGCAGAATTACAATGACACTGCAGCAAATATTAAGTGTTGGGCGGGGTACCATCATTGAACTGGAACGGCTAGCAGGTGAACCGGTTGACATTTTAGTAAATGATAAATTAATCGGGCACGGTGAAGTTGTTGTGGTCGATGAATATTTCGGAGTAAAAATCACCGATTTAATTGAATCGAAAGGATAACATACCGGGTAAACAACCCTATTGATATATCCGGTTGGTGCGGAACAAATGGCTCGCAAAAAAAAGGCAGGAAAAGATAATAACGAACGATGGCTGTTAACATACGCAGATTTAATTACACTGCTGATGGTTTTCTTTGTCCTTTTATTTGCCATGTCTAAAACCGATTCGCAGAAATTTCAAGAGCTTGCGCAATCGCTCCATTCCGCCTTAAATCCCAATATTTTTACCATTAGCAATACCAATCCGGTTGCGCTCCCTACTCAATCCGGCGGCCCAAACAGCATCATTGAATCGCAGATATTTACCCAGATTCGCACGATAATTCAGCAGGTTAGCCCAACCATATCAAGTTCTCAGGTGTCTGTTAATTATAGCAGCGATGGTATAGAAGTAACGCTTTCCGGTGATATGCTGTTTTATAATGGCACAGATATCATGAAACCAAACGGGATTTTAATTTTATCAAAATTAGCCCCAATTCTCAATTCCATACCCAACAATCTCGAGGTGCAAGGCAATACTGATAACGTTCCCGTCGGCAGCGCACAGTATCCCACAAATTGGGAGCTTTCTGCAGCGCGCGCCGTTGTTGTCGTTCGGTACCTTTCAGAGCAATTAGGTGTTGCTCCTCAGAGACTTTCTGCTATTGCGTACAGCCAATATCATCCGATAGTTCCTAATACATCCCGCGCAAACCAGGCAATGAACCGCAGAGCGGTTATCGTTATATTGTATGGATCCAACGCGCAGGTTAGCCCAACTGCAACACCATAATATATTTTCAGGAACAATGTGATGAAAAATAAAAAAATATTATTATTTGGCGGTATTGGAGCAGGCGTATTAATTATCGCGCTAGCGGCAACTTTTTTTCTGATTGCTCCAAAATTAGGCAAATCCGCAACCACTATAGTAAAAATTGAAACTCCTATTTCTCACTTTCAGCTCGGGTCTACCTATACCATGCAAACTCGTGTTGTTAACCTTGCAGATCCGGGAGCAACCCGTTATTTGCAAATTCAGGTTGTTTTGGAATTTTCCGATCCGCAAAGCGAAGTCAGCTCTATTGTTGCGTCACGCGAAGTTGTGCTGCAAGATATGCTGACAACCATTTTAGGAGCCGAAACTACTACAGCGCTGCAAACAGATGCGGGGAAAACCGCTTTGAAAACTGCAATTGAAACTCAATTTGCGTCGGTGCTTTATGAACTACATATTACCGACGTTTTGTTCCCGACTTTTGTTATGCAGTAATACAATTGTTTTATGAAAGGATTCATAGATCATGAAAAACTCATCCGGCCTTTGGCTTGAAAAAATACGCGAGGTACTAAGCCGCGATTGGCGCATTACATCTGCATTGGCAATTGTTATTATAGGCGGGGTGATTGTATTTGCTACCTTTAACGCTAACAGCATACAATCGCCATCCGCTGCAGATGTGTTGCCTGCTTCAATCAGCGCTACAACTATCCCCACAACACCGCCAATTGTACCTAAATCTGGTCATGCGCCGGCAAAAAGTTCCGCCGGCAAAAAACCTGTTGCAAAACCGGCGGCTACTGCCACGCCACAAAGCAATACACAATTAAATCTTGTCAACCCAAATACCAAACAAACGCAGCAGCCAACACAAAGCTTAACTGAATCCATTTTTGGAATTACATGGCGACTGGCGTTAGTTATTGCGCTTATTTACCTAACTATGCGTGGATTAGCCGCTTTGAAAAAATCAGGATTTTCTTTGCAGAAAAAAAATTCCGAAGCCAAAGCTTCTTTTTTTGATAATTTAGAGGAAATTAAATTATCGCCGCAACTTTCATTGCACGCGATTCGCGCCGGCAGCAAAGTGTTTATTATAGCGCGCTTCGGCGGCGCTGTTCAACAACTTGGTGAAGTTACTCTCGATTCAGATGAGCAAAAAGACCGCTTCATTAATGAATTGAAAAGTGACCGCTTTTTACAGACTTTAACCATGGCTATTGGGCAAAACAATTTTCCCGCAGGAGATATGCAAACCAGTATTTCCAATAAAAATGACACCACTCTTTCGCTTCCGCCAGATCATTCGGCTGCATCTGCTGATGAACTGGAAGTTGTTGATGGAAAATGGACTACTGTAAATATTCTGGCTGAAGATCCTCTCCAACCGACAGAAAGTGATAAAGTCAGCAAAAATGAACCGCAAGGTAACGTTGTTGCAGGTGTTGCGCGCGCCGCAGATAAAGCTGATAAAACAGAACAATTAGATCCTTCTTTTGAAAGAGAAGTTTTATGGCACGCTGAACAATTCAGCGTTGGCGCTGCCGCACAAAAATATGGCATTCCATACCAGCGGATTGTCGCCATGCGAAAACGCTATTCTAAAAATAAAACGCAAAAACAACGTGAAAAACTAAAACAGCAAAATGATTCATTTGCTCTTACCCCTGATCATCCCAAGCCATTTCAATCTGAAAGCAGCGGCTTTACAATTGCATTGCCAAAAGCCAGCCTTATCCGGGCAATTTATGGCAAAAATAAGCAGCAGACTGCTAAAGATACAAAAGCAGATCCGGCGGCTGAAGCAAAAAAAGCAGTTAAACCCGATGTTGATACCGGCATTGACCCTATGGCAGACGCAGCAGCTTCGCAGATTGCCCAAATTCTTGCGGAGCGATTTAATATTCGCAATCCGCAAACAATAAAGAAACCAACCATAAAATGAAAAATAGAATATAATTTCTATTTTTGGCAAGCATGTATGAATGATATTGAATTGAAATACACGCTTGCCATTTCTTTTTTAGAAGATATCCACATGTGGATATCTTGTTGTGGATATCTGTGAATATGTTGGATATGCTACTGTCGCTATTCCGTTGTTTATGTATGTTACACACTGTTGAAACCAGCAAAACACTGGATATATTGCCCCAATAAGCCGCTGATTCATACAGATTATTTTGTGCTTCAATTGGGGAAAACTTGTGAATAAACTGCTTTGCAAATCCAACAATCGTTGTACTTTTGAAAATTGCTTTCTTGGCAGAGAAGTACAAAACACTGCAATCTGGCTCATATTTTGAACCAAAGTATTTTGTAGGTACGCTTATTTGCGGCTAACAAAAAAGTGATTCAAAAATCTCATTGAGGATGATATTGTTGATAAGTACGGGGTTACCCACAAAGTTTTCCACAATTTGAAAGCTGCATCTGTACAAATCAAAATAACTGTAACTATTCAAGAGGTAAAGCCAGAATTGGCTCTTCCAACAACAGTGCACTGTCTAGCCACAATATCTCAGGATTCGTAAGAAGCAGTAGCTCCTTGGCAAAGTCTGGAGTGTCACTGAATACTGTTTATTTAATGAATCCTTGGGTTTTGCAAGCGCGCGATACACATGGGGCATCGAATTGGTGTAAGTTAAATATTTGCCAGCCAAAGATTTTTTTTGCAGTGACGCGCCGGCCATAAAGATATGCTTGATTCGCGCCTAAATGATAAATGGAGGTTTATTTTTCATATATCTCATCTCAAATGCTCATTTTAAATAAAACCCGTTATAAACGCTTTTATTACTCTTCTTTTAAGTTCAGGTCTCTAAACAAAAGAAACAGGTTTGATGATCTTTAACAATTTAGGACTTTCGCTTACGAATGGGACAAGACAGGAATGCGCGGGTTGAGTAACTCCTGAGTAAGGTAGTCATCCCATAAACGAGCCCGGACTTGGTAGAGCGTACAGCCGAGGCGTTGCGCCTG
>JAJYBV010000144.1 GCA_021778805.1 Chloroflexota bacterium
AAGAACGCACCTTTTGGAGTGATGGCTATTTTGGTTGCACAGTGGGGAATGCCAGCCAAGAAGTCATTCGACACTACTTTGAAACACAAGGGTAAGGAACGGCGATTCTTCCACGAAGCTAAAGACTTCGTGGTTTTCTCGCTCGGCCAGTATAAATCTTAAAAAAGAGAGGTTGCCTGTATGTCTGTAACTATTTATGGGAAATGTCCATCTTGCGGAAGGTACACAATGGGTGGTGAACAAGGGTCGGCTTCAGACGCCGCTGGAATTTTGGGCTTTCTATTCGGAGTTGGCCGAGGAAATTCAGAGACGCTCATTCGTTTTTATGCGTGCTATATGTGCGGCTATCAGGACAATAGTCTTTATAATTGGCATGAACCGGGTCTACGTGATCCTCCCTACAAATTAAATCCATCTGAATCCTAAAAACATTCTTTTTAGCTCGCATATGCCGAGGATTTATAATGGTCGCTGCCGTAAATGCGGTGATTGGATGATCCCTCCAAATAATATTTTTTGTAATAATCAATCACCGCACGGTACACATTGAGGCCATGCAATCCGGTAGGGGCGACCCTTGCGGTCGCCCTTGCTGCTCGGCAAACAATATTTCCCCTCGGAAAAATAAAATAAAAAGATATTTTTGGGGGACATCCCAAGCCCCGCATAAGGGGCTTGGTGGTATTTGCCGATTAGCGCCTCAATGGGTGGCTATAAGTGTTTCTGCAATAGTCACCAGCGCCTCAAACGATGTTGGTGTGCGAACGTAAAACACCCCGGTTCGGGAACAATAACCCGCATTTTGCTTTGTTTCATCGATAACAATCATCGTTGGAGCCAGCCCCGCTTCATCTGCCAGCAGCGCGCGGGATATTCTTTGCAGCGTAATATTTTTTTGTTTTAAAGCTTCCGTATTATGCAGCAAAACAATATCTGGCATATACCTGATAATACCAATATCAATATCGCGCAGTGTTTCTGCAATATAAACAGTAAAACTTGCATCGGCAAAACATCTGCCAATTTGCTCAGTTAACCAGTCATCGCCGCCAATGATTAGCAGCGTTGGCGCGCCAATTTCTAGTAATGTGTCAGCCATTTTATTACTCCCTTAACACAGCTTGTACGGCGCAGATATTTTCTGCGCCTATGTATATATGCCACCAAGTAGCGATCATCATCCGTTTTTGAAGATAAAAATAAAAAACTCGTCTTTTTAAGCAAGCAATGGATGATTATTGCTATGTTCGGGCATATATACATAGAAATATAAAAACCTAGAAAAGCTGCAGATTTTTGCAGATGCGCCAGTGAACCGCAAACGAACGTGAATATGTTCACAATTCTCGGCGCAATCTTAGTTTTTAACCAAAGATCTTAACATATAAAACCGTTTTTGCAGTACATTTATGTAAGACCGATCCGCAAATCGGTTGAGTGGAAGGGCAGTATATATGGAAAATGCGCGCACTTTATCACAATGCCTAGATAGTAATTCTTCTTTGCTGGAACGCATGAACGCCTTGGCTAAACTTGCGCAATATGGCCAGGTAAAAACTGCGGCGTATTTCCAACGGCGCGGCGTCACCGATTCAGATGTTGTCGCAGACCTTAGTTCCGACACATGGCTGATTATGACGGCGTGTATTACCGAAGGCAAATATACCGACCACGGAAAAGATCCAATGGCGTTTGTTTATGGTATTGCCGCCAATGTGCTGCGCCACTACATCAATCGCGATCGGCGTCTGCTGGGTCAGGTTTTAACGCTGGATACAGACTTGGAGTCGAACTGGCTGCAAGGTGATGACTGGATTACCGATTTGGAGGAAACGATAGACAGTGACTACCGATATGAGGAAATGCTGGCCAATTTGGTCAGTTCCGGGGATCGCTCCATTGCAGCGCTATGCTGGAAAAATCTTAGCGCGCCGCAGATTGCCGAGGAGCTTCAGCTTAATATTAAAACAGTGCGGGCAGGCTTAAAACGCATTGCGGAAGAGGTCCGCGCACTGCGAAACCGCTAACGTCGCGCGTAACTGCCGGCGGCGCGCGGCGCAGAATAATCTGCCGGAAAAATTTGCGCTGGCAAAATAACTATTTTTTGAAGGTGATGTGTACAGAAAGGATCAATTGTAACATGGAACTGACGATGAAGCTTGCAGAGCGTTTAAGCGAACGCGCCAAATTGATTGCAAACACAAATGCATGCGACATGGATGATTTGATACATTCTTTAGATAAATTAAATTGCTTAGGCAAACTGCTGCATTCGGCGCGGCAATATCTGGAACAGAACCAATCCGTTGCGAAAGCAGTGAATATTGATGAGGAAACGCTGTGGCTTTGGGAAAACGGCTTGGCGCTGCCTCGGGAACTGCGCAGCGGCTCTATAATGGACTTAACATGGTTTTATTTGCTGAATATACATAAAGAAGGCAAAAAAAGTAATATTTTTTATTTGGATACAGCGATAACCGCGCTGCAAAACGCATTGAATGATGTGTAGCTTTTAGGAAGCGCCGCCGCAACCGGAATTGCGGCGGGTTTTTATTGCTGATAAGCTTTCATTCATCGGCGTGATGCGCATATATAGTGTCTGCGACGCCAATAACTACTGGATTTTTTCGCGCATCGTGCAGCACTTCAACTTGGGTTTGGTAAATTTGCGATAATTGCTCTGATGTTACCAATTCATTTGTTTTACCAATGCGCACTGCGCCATGCGCAACAAACATAACCCGATCAATATATGGCGCTATCGGGTTTAAATCATGCGCTACCATCAAAATGGCCGTGTTCGTCGTATGGCTGATATCGTGCAGCAATGTACTAATGCTGTGCTGACTTTGCAGATCCAGCCCTTCCAGCGGCTCATCCAGCAGCAGCAACTGTGGTTTGCGGACTAGCGCATGCGCAATATATAGCCTTTGCTGCTCTCCGCCGGACATTTCGCCGATATTTTTCTGCTGCAAGTGGCTGGCGTCTACTAATTCCAGCGCCGCGCTTATTGCTTGTTCCCGCCGATCTTTGATATTTCGCCAGAATTTACCGAACGCCGGCGCCGGGATGCCCCAATAATGTCCATCATAACCTAACCCCACAAAGTCACGCGCGCGAATATGAATATCCGGATCGATGGCCCTCCTCTGCGGGGTATACCCAATGGCAAAATTACCTTTCCGCGGCGGCTCTCCCAATACTTGTATCGAGCCTTCAGATATTCGCTGTAGTCCTAAAATAGCGTGCAGCATCGTTGATTTTCCGGCGCCGTTTGGCCCCAATATGGCAATAAACTCACCGGGCTGAATTGTAAAATCAGCGCCGCGCCAAATGAGTTTGCCCTGCCGTGCAACGCCAGCGTTGTGAAACGCAACAACTGAATTGCCGATGAATGATTCATTTTGCTGAAGCTGCGGCGGCTCTTCGGCAAAATAGACGTTAGATTCCATGATATACAACCGTTATTGAGATAAAGTATCAATTACTCTTATTATAACACAATTTTCAACAAAAAAAAGTGGTCCGGAAATATTTTTCCGGCAATTTCGGTAAAATTGGCGCCGATTATGCAGGTACCCCAGCGCTATGCGTTATTTCCGCGCGTGCGCTCAATTTGCAATGCTAAGGAAACGAAAATGCTGCTGTTATTGTATATCGCCGTTATTGCGCTCAGTTCAGCGCTTATTCATTTTGGGCTGCTTGCCGCGCAGAAACTTATCACCGCCGCGCAGCTTAGCGAAATTGCGGAAGCAGGAGATTTCCTGGAAGCAACGACCATTGCTGCGCCAAATTCCGCGCAAAACGCGCTGACACGTGAATGGCGCATAGCCGCGCGCATTGTTACCCCTGTATGCGCAGTTTCAGCGCTGGCGCGAATAACAGGCGCCGGGCATTTTGATAATTTGCAATTAATTCTGCTGACGGCCGAAATAAGCTTGATTACTGCTTCGATCGTACTTAGCGGTATTATCGATGGAGCCTCGCATTTTGTTTTTAAAGAAACGCTTTTGGCTGCGCCGCTGTTTCTGCTGATGGTTTCGCTTGTAGCCAATACGCATTTCATCACGCAAATGCTGCTGGGGTCGCTGCTGGGCGCCATCGTGTTTTATGGGCTTTATATCATCGGCCGCCTGATGTATGGCTTTGAAGCGCTGGCCTTTGGTGATGTGGAATTGGCGATATTTTTTGGCGCATTATTTGGCCTGGAGTCGCTGAAAATATTTATGATAGGCGCTATCATCATGGCGGTGGTTGTTGGCGTATTTTATCTGCTGAAAAAACTTACCGCGCATTCCTATGCGCCTATGGGCGTTTTCCTTGCCTCTGGCGCATTATTATTTATGGTGTTTGCTCCCCCGCAATGGATGTAAGCGCCATTATAGATCTGCGCATACGTAAAGCACAACAATAGGCAGCATACTTCCTGACGGAGCCTATGGTGTGTCCCAAAAAATTATTATTTAAACACTATTGCCCTGTGAAAGATTTTTATAAATTAGGACTTTCGCTTTTGGCTAGTTACTTGCGAGAAGAAGAGAATATGATAACTCTCCAACAATATGTCAGCTATTTAGTGAGCACACCAAACAATCA
>JAJYBV010000145.1 GCA_021778805.1 Chloroflexota bacterium
TTGCCTCAGGTGTGACCGTGCAGCGTTTGTTCAACAACAGGCACTATGGGACACTCAATATACTCCATTATGTTGGTCTTTATCCTGATTAAAATATCAAAGACCATAATCGTGTGGCTTGTTTCCCCACATCCACCCACGTGTACCGTGCAGTATTTGTTCAACAATAGGCACTATGGGGCACTCAATGTACACCGCTCTGTTGATCTTCATCCCGATTAAAATATCAAAGACCATCATGGCTTTACCATCTGAGTAGTTAAACTCTTTTTAATTTGACAACATGGGATAAATAGGGATATAATGGGAGTGTTCTCTTGAATGGAAGGCTGTCTTGCTGAGTTTTTTACTTTGCGCCGCAGACAACATATTTGTAGTTAAGGGAGCTAGAGCAACACCACAGTGCACTATTTTTTTGGGGTATCGTCTAACGGTAGGACGGCTGACTCTGGATCAGTTAGTCGGGGTTCGAATCCCTGTACCCCAGCCTTTCTTTTTTACCCATGAAACAAACATCTCACATGTTAAACAAATGTCATGTTACCTCCTCACCTCCAATACCACTCCTTAGCAGGGCTTGGAGTGTCCCCAAATTATATCCATAAAATAAAACAAATACCGCACGGTACACAGGGGATTCGTAAGGGGCTATCGCCCCTTACGCAGGGCTTGGAGTGTCCCCAAATTAAATCCATAAATAAAACAAATACCGCACGGTGCACAGGGGATTCGTAAGGGGCGGAAGCCCCTTGCGCGGGGTTTGGGGTGTCCCCAAATTATCTTTAAAAATGAAAAAAACTCTTTCCCGTAGAAAAGAAGAGAAAAAGCGCCTTAAAACCTACATGCGGCTAATGATTAATGCTGCTGCCTGAACAAATTCCCCTTGAACAACAACATCCGAAACAGAGCTTAAAAGACCGGTTCCATTCATACTGATATTAGTGAGTGTAATTTGAAGACCACCCGCTGCTATACATAACACTTTAGCCAATCCGCTTATATTTCCACCGGTAATTTTAGAGCTGATATACCACGCTTGATTTCCCACGCCGCTTACCGCATGACTTGTAACAATAGCAGTATTAGGATTATTGAAAACTTGCGCAATATATTGAGTGGCAGCAGTGTTAATTTGCGTTCCGGATGAAAATGGCGCAAAATTCAGAAGCAATAAAACATTATTTGATGCGTCCGTATATTTGCAGGAACTGTTATTTGTGCTATTTGCAATTTGAACTCCCACAATAGGATTTACCGGATTTAGGATTTTATTCGCTTCGGCTATAGTTAGCAGACCTTCACAATATGAGATCGTGGCAACAGGAATAGCCACCGATGTTGCTGTCGGCTGCGGCGTTGATGTTGCTGTTGCGCTTGTTGAACCATTCGTTGAGGTGGTTCCTGTTATTGAAGAACAGGCTGTTACCAAAAACAGCATAAGTACGGTTATTCCGCTAATAATACGGAATCGATTTGCATGCATTGACATTCCTCCATTAAAAGTTACTTCACTATAGTCATCTTTGAGTTAAGTTTGCCAACCGCTTTACAAACCGCTATTCCTGAGTAGAAAATATGTATGGCAGAACTTTGCAAAAACACGCTTTTCAAAGATCCGGCAATAGTAGCCTGCTTAAATACAAACATGAACCAAAGAAAAGAAAAAAAGAGCTATGAATAACGATATGCTGGCTGCGGGAAAATATATTTTATCCCAACAACCATTTAGTGTTTTATTAGGCGCAGAACTCACACAGTTTTCCATGGATGTGGTTGAAATAACCTTACCGCTGCGGCAAACATTACTGCAGCAATTTGGCTTTGCGCACGGCGGCGCACTTAGTTATTTAGCAGATAATGCGCTGACATTTGCTGGTGGCACAGCTTTGGGTGAAGCAATCCTAACATCAGGTTATACCATCAATTATATTCGGCCGGCTAAAGGCGAAACATTGGTGGCGCGCGCCAAAGTTATTTCCGCAGGATCTCGCCAAGCGGTTTGCGGCTGTGAAATTTTTGCGGTAAAAGACGGAATAGAAACATTATGCGCTGTGGCCCAAGGAACCATTATGACCAGGTCGGATCCGAAATAATACCTTAGGCTGTTTGCTAAAATGTCACATTTATGGAAATGTGGCGTTTTTTTTTGCTTTATAGTTGCATTGTGCACTTTGCATAAGAATCCATAAAAATTATTGGAGACTTTGCCGAAATTTTATCCCCAAAATTCTGCGTATTTTGCCAGTTTATTTTGTATACTTACAGTAATGAATGAAATCGAAACTAATTCAGCGCAAAAACTTCGCATGAATTACTTGACGTCATGTATGCATTGTTAATATTGAACAATTATCCATACTTAACAGCTATTTCGATTTCATTTTATAATAACACGCTGGTATCGTTATGCATATATAACAATGATGTTTATTGCGCCGCCATGCGTTCAGCAGCCAAAGACGGTTCCCAATAGTTTTGCTAGGGTTGCATTACACTAACTTGCACGTAATTTTGGAGGAACCGCAGTGAGCAGCAAACATGTAGGTATGAAACCCGTTCTTTCTCTGGCAGATGTAACAATCAACGCCATGGCGATTATCGCACCGGGAGCATTTTTATGGCTGACTTTTCAAATGCAAGCGTCGCAAAACATAAACGGCAAATCTACCGCCGCCGATATGGTTCCGGGACTGCTAACAGCGCTGGGACTGGCTTTTTTAACAGCCTTCTCTTACTCTCAATTAGCAAATCTCTTCCCCAACGCCGGCGCGGGAAGCAGCTATTATTTTGCTGAAGCGGTATTTTTAAAACGCAAAACCAGCGGACATAATAAGTTCGCGCGGCCGGCAAAATTCATCGTCGGCTGGGTGTCGCATTTATATTACTGGGTATACCCCGGTTTAATTGTCGGTACGTTTGCGGTGCTAACCCAATATATTGCGGTAACTGTTTTTGGGCTGACTTTTGCTGCATCTCATTGGTTTGCCTATGCAGCCGCCATCTTCACCGCATTATCTGCAGGAGCCATTGCGTACCGCGGCATCAAAGGCTCTACCAAGGTTTCTTTCATAATAAATATCATTCAAATTGTTTCTTTAGTCACTTTGGGGCTGCTGGCAATTATATACCGCATATCTCACCCGCAGAACACATATACATTTCCCAACATGGCAAGTATCATCATGCCGCATCAGTTCAGCGGCGTTATATTTCAAGCGTCAATAGCTATATTACTGCTGGTGGGCTTCGAGTCTATCACAGCGCTCAGCGCAGAAACAAAAAAAGCCAAAAAAAATATTCCTGCAGGCATACTGCTGTCGTTAGCCATACAGGGATTATTGATGTATCTTTTTGAATATATCGCCGCAAATTATTTTATGGGGTCGCAATATATCGGACCCAGCGCTTCCCATGGGCTGGCCGCCGCAGCATATTCCAGCGCGCCGATTGGCGATATGGCTGCTATTATTGGAAACTGGCTTGGCGGTTTTGGCAAATTGTTTACCGCAGGCATCGCGCTTACCGTTATGATCGCCTTAATTGGAACAACCCTAGCTTGTTTAAATACCGGTGTACGCATTACAAACGCGATGGGCCGCGACAATGAACTGCCGGATCTATTTGGCGCAATCCATCATAAATCGCTGGCGCCGCATTTAGGAATTATTGTATTAACGGCAGTTTCCGCTGTAATCGGCGTCTACTGCTCTGCCGGGTACACAATTGGCGGCATAACCTTTACCGAAGCCGATACCCTCAGCCAGATAACATTTATCACCAACATTGGTACATTTCTGTTATACGGAATGACCTGCCTCATTACTTTGCTGGCGTTTCACGCAAAAATGAAAGATTTTCATTTGGTTAAGCATCGCATCATACCCGCGCTTGGTGTGCTTGCAAACGGAGGTCTGCTCATCGGCGTATTTGCGCTGGCAGCAATATCCGGTGGATCCAACGCGCTCGACGCCAAAATTGCCATTATAGCAACAATCATATTTATTTTATTTGGAGCCGGATTATTTTTCATCCGCAGCAGGATTTTAAATATCGCGATTTTCTATCGGCCAAAGCCGGAAACGGTTCGCAATAAAGTACGCGCAAAAGCGCTGCCCGGTATATAAATCCGTAACTACTCAGGGGATATTGACAAGATCCACATAGAGGGAAGAGCATCCAAAAACCTAAAAGATATGTTCATCCATCGCCCGGCACAACTGAGGTCATGCAATCCGGTAGGGGCGACCGCAAGGGTCGCCCCTACCGGCCTCCGATATTTCCCCTTGGAAAAATAAAAAGATATTTTTGGGGACACCCCAACCTCCGAGCAAGGGGCTACCGCCCCTTACGAATCCCTTGGTTTTGTGGCGTAAGCGCAAACAGGCAATTCTAGATAGTATCCTTTAGTATGGACAAATATGCCCAAGGTTAGGTTTGCCTTATTCAAGGGCAGGCTGACTACAACAGTCGCTACGCGCTGGCCTTGCGGCGAACACGCTGCATGCGCTTGTCCTGATGCCGATCAGGCAATGGCATGAATTGCGGACGAAGCACACACGATGCCACTCCATCCG
>JAJYBV010000146.1 GCA_021778805.1 Chloroflexota bacterium
AATATTTTGGGGACACCCCAATCCCCGCGCAAGAGGCATCCGCCCCTTACGTATCCCTGGGTGTACCGTGCGGTGGTTGTTTAAAATAAAAAGAGATTTTGGGGACACCCCAATCCCCGCGCAAGGGACATCTCCCCCTTACGTATCCCTGATTACGCAAATATATCTTATCCCTCTTTAATTGTTAAAGACCATCAAATAAATCACCGCACGGTACACATAAAGCCATACAATCCGGTAGGGGCGACCGCAAAAGCCGTACTAAAATACCGCGTAAAATCTTAAACTTAGGCCTATCTTTTCAATTTCCAAGCCCACACAATTTCGCTTCTAAAAGTGGTACGATATCATTAAAGTACGGAAAAAAAATCGGACAGTAACGCCGGATAGTGAGATTGCCTACTATGTTTGCTATAGCGCACGCTTATTTGATGGAACAGCTATTTGCGCAGCCACAACCAATGAACTATTTAGGGTGTGTTTGGCCCGATATGCTGTTTAACGGCCCATTGCTGCATAAACAAACCCACAAAGAAGGCGCCCAATTTTTGGCGTTTATTCTGCAGAACGCGCCGGATCTCATTCCATTTGCGCTGGCGGTTATCACCCATGGTTCTGAACCGCACGGATTCGATTGGTTCAGCGATGAAGCGTATGATCCCGGCGCTGAAAAAGGTTACGCATTTGAAAGAATACGTCCCTTTGTAGATGAAGTGATTGCGGTAACCCATGCGCCACCGGAGATGGGATTATGGAAGGGCCATAATTTTGTTGAAATGACATTTGAGGCACAATTAAGTCTGCAATATCCTCATTTAGGTGTGGCAGTTGCAAACGCTTGCCATGCACCGGAGTTAGTAAGCCGGGTTGCCGAGATTGCTGCGGCATATTTCCATCAGCCGGCAAAGGCTTTAGCCGAAAATATCACCCGATTTCCAGATACTGTTTCCCTGCAACAGCCCACCTATGCGTCCTTAGCCGAAAAATATGCGACTCAATTAGAATTGAAACACGGCATAACCGACGCTGATATTCCCGGTATGACGGCGCTGCTGCAAAAAGTATCAGATGCAATTGCCGCCGACCGCGATATTTTTTTGCAAACATCGATATCTGAAGTTGGTAAAACCATTGCGAGTTATCTGTAATCCAAAAGAGTTAGTACATAGCTAATAGTACGGATACCGGCGCATTTTGATGGCTCATTTGTCTTTATAGAAGAGTGTTTCGCTGGTTTATCAATAAAATGCTTTTATTATTAGAAATTTGGCTTAAAAATTACAGAAAAGAGGATTGGAGAACGAAATGTCATATCAAAAACCTCGCAAGGGCCTAAACAAAAATCAGAAAAATATTATTTTAACCGGGTTAATGCTTGCGCTTCTTATCACCCTTTCCGGAACCGCATTTATCATTTTCTTAAACGGATCATCCTCCTCGACACCGCAAACCACACAAAATGCCACAGGGCAGCGCGCAGGCACTCCAACAGCAACAGCAACAACATCAACGTATGTTGCCAAGACCCCTACACCAACTATACCTGCAAATATTACCTTTACTCTTTCAGCAGCCATTGTTGTACCAACAACAACAATTTCCGCAAATAATGGCTGGCAGCAATCATATTTTCGCTATTCCGAAAGTATTGCCTTTTCACCAAGCAATCCTTCAATTGGTTATTTATGCGGCTCATATACTCCGTTAACTAGCTCTAACGGTCAAATTTATGTTGGCGCCACACAAAACGGCGGCGCAAATTGGTCCATTTACCTTACTCCTATCCAACAAAGTATGTGCGTCATCAGTGTGGATCCGCTGAAACCAAATGATGTAGCGCTGCAAACAAATTCCTGCAGTTTAGGCTGTTCATCTGACACCCCAATAGATTATTCCCTTTACCGTTCGGTAAACGGAGGCCGCGAATGGACCCAACTTAGTGTCTCTGGTAATACTTCTTTTACTCAAGTTTTTGCATGGGCCGGATCAAATTTATATACAACATTAAACGGCAATACTGTAAATTTGTATGTAAGTATCAATGGCGGCGTCTTGCAAAGCGTTAATATAGCTGCTTTAGTCAAGAGCGTTTCGCAGTCGGCAAATTTGTATATCACCTCAATAGTTAACTTTAATACAACTGTATATGTCAATTTTTTTATGGCCAATTGTTCACCTAACACCGCAAACTGCACATACTTAGCTAAAAGCAGTGATAACGGCCAAACATGGGTTGGAATAGCTTATCCCAACAACACACAAGGGTTATCGCTTTCCGGGATAGATCCTGCAACCGGAACGTTATACGCGCTAGATCAGCAAAATGCACAGAATGGATCTATTCCTTTTTATAAGTCAACTGACGGCGGAAAAACATGGTTAGCTCTCCCGGATCCACCCAATCAAGTTCTCCTTTCCCAAAATATATTTCTTGTTTCAGAAAATGAGATTATTATATTAAGCTCAAACAGAAATAGTCAATATTTAGATATCTATAATTTCCAAACACAAAAATGGAGTACTACACCGGCAGCAGATAATCTTAGCGCTCTGACAGACATTCAATATACCGCAAACAGTTCAAAGATCACTCTTTGGGGATTGCTGATTGCACAAAATACTGAACAATTAACCTATTTAGTTCTTTCATAGTTAAAAACCGTAACACAGTATCTTATTATTTAAGGGATTTGAGAACGAAATGTCATATCAAAAACCTCGCAAGGGCCTTAGCAAAAATCAGAAAAATATTATTTTAACCGGGTTATTGTTTGCGCTTCTTATCACACTTTCCGGAACCGCGTTATTTCTATTCTCATCGGGGCAATCGTATACCACTCCGCTTGCCGCACAAAACACCGCGGGACAAAAAGCAACTGTTTCCCCGGCTATAGGAACAGGAACAGCAGCAGCGACTGCTACTACAATTCCAAGTCCAACAGCTGCTTTGCCGACAGCAACTGCCAAAGCGGTACCGTTAATATCGTTTAATTTAACTGCAACCTCAGCAATTCCGCAAACAACTATTCCTGTTAGCGGCAGTTGGCAGCAAAAATTTTATCGATACTCCCAAACCGATGCTTTTTCACAAAGCAACCCTGCAGATGGGTATATCTGCGGCGCATACTCTGAAACCATGGGACAGATTGCCGGGCCGATTTATATTGGAATTACACAAAATGGCGGCGCAAGCTGGTCTATTTATCTTACGCCGATTCAAGACAGCGGCTGCATAATCAGCGTGGATCCACTTCAAGCTAATAATGCAGTTTTGGAAACATATCCCTGTGGTATCAGCTGTGGAATTGGTGGTATTGATATGTATTCATTGTATCAAACTAACAACGGCGGCCAATCCTGGAGCCAGCAGGGAATATCTGGCAATTCAAAATTCGGGCAAACGTTTGCGTGGTCCGGTTCTAATTTTTACATCAGCCAAAATTCAAAAATCTATTTTGGCGCGCTTGGTGAAGCTTTTCATGAAGTAAACATGGCAGCTATGCTATCCGGAATACCACAAACCGGAACTTTGATCAACGATATATTTGGAACCTCATCCGCAATATATATTTCGTTTTCAAATAACAGCTGTTCTTCTCAAGAAAATTGCACAAAAATAGCTATCAGCCAAGACAGTGGAAAAACATGGTCATTTGCTCAAACCCTCACTATTCCGGGCAATTACTTTCTCACCGGAATAGACCCTGCAAGCGGCGCAATGATTGTATTAGATAATCAAAGTACACCCTCAACGTTTTACACATCCACAGATGGCGGAAAAACATGGTCAGCGCTGCCGGCGTTGCCTCAAGGTTTGGTAGCCTCTGCAATTACCGTGATAGCGCCCGGAAAAACAATGTATACAATTTGTCAATCTTCGCAATCAACTTATTTATATGCATATGATTTTTCATCGCGAAAATGGACGAATACGCCTGCTTCCTCGTGGTTGGCGCAGTTGATCAATATTCAATTGAGCGTTCAAGGCTCGCAAGTTACAGTTTGGGCAGAATATATTGACCAATCGACATTGCAGTTAACTAATATAGCGATGTCTTAGCCAAATTTGCAGCAAACATAAAAGAAAATCCAGCAAAACAGCGGCGCAAACGAGATGACTGCCCCGTTTGCGCCGATTTGTTATTAGCAAAAGCTATATTTGTTCTTTGCGGTTTTCCACCGCTTTTAACTTATCCATGCTCCCTTCAGCGGAATACTGTTTGGCGGCCCATACACAAATGCGTTATCCGCCGCTCCAGAAGAGTTGCTGTTCTTTAAATAAAACGCTCCGGTTTGCGGCACATACACCCCAACGCTGTCGTACCCCTTACCTGTCCAGTCTCCCACCAGCGGTATGCTATTTGGCGGCCCATAGGCAAACGCATTATCCGCCGCGCCGGAGGAATTGCTGTTCTTTAAATAAAACGCTCCGGTTTGCGGCGCATACACCCCAACGCTGTCGTACCCTTGACCCGTCCAGTCTCCCACCAGCGGTATGCTGTTTGGCGGCCCATACACAAACGCATTATCCGCCGCTCCGGAGGAATTGCTGTTCTTTAAATA
>JAJYBV010000056.1 GCA_021778805.1 Chloroflexota bacterium
GACACCATTGATCTCTTGGAGTCGCCTGAATATGGTCGTATCCTTGGTGAGATGACTGAAAAGCAGGTTGGTCTTTTCAAGGCTTTAGGAGTTGAACCTCCCTCGTTACACTTTTCGGGAACTTAGGTTGAAGGGAAAGGATTTGACGTGGCCGTTTACCAAGAGCAAGCAACCTTGTTCCGTGAAGGTTTGAATGCTTTGAAAGATAATGGGCCAGATTCGCGCATCTCTCTGTTAGAAGAGTCTGCCGCACTTGCTGAGTTTTTGGCCGAGCAAATACCCGCACTCCATCAAGAATGGGAGAAACGGCGCGATGCGCTTCGGTTCAATCGTGAGCATTGAAGTGAGTATAAATATTGTTCAAGAGGGGAATGATCATGCTGAAAAAGAACGCAAAAAAAGCCATAGGCATTGAGGAATATGTCCTGATCAATGGAATTCATCAGTATCTATTTCATTCTGGGACCACTGATGAGAATCCAGTCTTGCTGTTTTTACATGGCGGACCTGGAAGTTCTGCGTCCCTTTTTGCCCATGCATTTCAAGACAACTGGGAAGAGTTGTTTACCGTTGTACATTGGGACCAACGTGGGACAGGAAAAACATTGATGAAGAATCCCGAGAAGTATCCAACCGTGGACGTGCTTCTCCAGGATTTGCTGGAAATTGTTCACTATCTTAAGAGCAGATATAACAAATCGAAGATTGTCCTCCTTGGTCATTCTTGGGGAAGTGTTTTAGGAAGCCTTTTTATCAAAGATCATCCAGAAGAGGTCGCGTATTATATTGGAGTAGGACAAGTGATTAACAAACGGGCAAGTGAGCGTCTCAGCTATATAAAAATGAAGGAGGCTATTGTCCAGGCAAACGATAGTCGCGATCTGAAAAAGCTTGAAGCTCTTGGGGGCTATCCAGGGGAGCAATTCGATACCCAATGGCTGAAGAAATCGCTCCAACTCCGCAAACTACAAGAGAAATATCATCTCACGAGGCAGTCGAAGGTCTCTCCATTGAAAACCCTTTTGACCAGTCCACTTTTTCACTTATCCGACTTCTCTGCATTGATAAAAGGAAATAAAGCCAATAAAGAACTAATGACTTTTTTAGGGAGTTTTGATGTTAATGTATATTCGGTAGAATACCAAGTTCCTCTCTATTATATTGTTGGCGAAGATGACTGGCAGACACCAAGTGCTCTTATGCTGGACTATGTTCAGAGAATCGAAGCTCCTCAAAAAAAGCTCTATATCATACCGAATGCTGGACATATGGCCATGATTGACCAACCTGCCTTATTTCTGCGCACACTCCAAGACATTAAAAAAAGACAGGAGAACGGGAATGAAACAGAACAAGAATAGGATGGATTACATCTCTTAAATCATTTGAAATGAAATAGATGTAATCCCCAGCGCACCCAAAATAGGAGTATACCATTTTTTAAATTGGATACGTTGATCCTCAAGAGCCTTTCATATAATGAGCCTCGAGATATCCGCGCAAGTATATCTTGTCCCTCTTTGTATAAGAAAGACAATCACTATGTGGTGATTGCCTCTCATATGCAATGCCTTGAGAACTTCTTGAGGGGGTTCTCAAAAAAAAATTATTTTTGCAATTCTTCGCGCAAAGAATAGGGATGGTATGTTTTGCCTTCCGGAGCAATAGCAGTTTTGCAGGTAATTTCGGTAGTTTGCTTAATAACTCGGCCGGGGTTTCCTACAACTAACGAATATGGTGGAACATCAGCGGTAACTACGGCGCCGGAGCCAATCAGTGAATATTCTCCAATGGTAACATATGGGGTAAGGGTAACATTTACCCCTATTTGTGCGCCGCGTTTAATGGTTGGTCCTTTCATGCATTCAGCGGAAAACGCGCAGTTGGGATGAAAGTCGTTTGCAATGGTTACGCCCGGCGCAAGAAATGCGTCATCTTCAATGACCGTAAATTGAGCAATATAGCAATTTGTATGAATTTTTACGTTGTTTCCAATAACACACCCGTAATCGATTGTGGTATTATTCCAAATTTGTACGTGGTTGCCGATAACATTTTGTTCCCGAACTACAACATTATGGCCGGTTTGAAAATCATTCCCAATTTGCACTCCGCCATAAATAACGGCGCCGGAACGGAAATGTGCGCCTGAACCAATCTTCAATGAATAATCCTTAATTTTTCGTCCGGTTAAATATCCCAAAATCACATTTGGATCAATTTCGATGTTTTCACCAAGAGAGATTAGTTCTTCTGCGATGAGATGTGAATTTGCCATATTTTGGCTCCTTTTTTATGAAAATTTATTTCTGAATTTCTTGGCGAGGCAGAAATTTTCTTAGGAAACGAAGAGAATCCAATCGCCGAGTCAGTTGAGAAAGATCGCTCTTTTTAATGATACGCAATTGCGAAAGGATAATGAAATAAATCCCTGTTAGCACAATTGGCTCTGCAATCGCTAAGGTATGGTTACTGGGTCTCCAAAGATAGTATATTCCCAATATCAGCATACCAAAAATTGAAACTAAATGCTGATTGATCGGAACGCTAACTTTGTAGCGAATAGACGCAACTAAAAGAGTTGAAACATGCAAAAATGTTAAAGACACCGCGTCACTAATGGCCACTCCAATAACACCGTATTGCGGAGCCAGAACAAAGAAAAATGAAAATCTGATAATTAATGAGACGGTATTTAAAATTAAATTTATCCAAATATCCTCATGCGCAGTTATCAGCGCGCCTGTAGGAATGAATGAAGAAGAAGCTACCATAACATACATGAAAGAGAAAATTGCCATCAATGTAATCGTTTCTGCGCCAAAGCTTTTGCCAAAAATATGAATAATTGGCGCAGCAAATAAACCGCTAATCAGTCCGAACATAGCGACAACTACACAGGTTATAGCGCTGTAGCGTTTATATGCTTCGCGCAACGTTTTTATCTCTTTGCGTTCCACTAAATTGATGAATAACGGATACATTGCGCCGGTAAACAGATTGGGCGCCCATAAAGCATAGGTAGCAACTAAAATTGCTGCGCGAAATATACCGTTGATTTCCACATTGCGGAAATAATATAAAATAAAAATCTGGTCTACATTATTGTAGAAAAACGCAACAATTGTATTAAAGTGGAAAGTGGTAGTAAATCCCCAAAATTTTTCAGGTAAAAACCAGCGAATATTCCAGCGCCATCTTTTTCGCATGACACGAATTAAAGCCATTAATCCGCTTAATAACGATACAGAATATGCCAGAAGCACAATTCCTGCAATAGCAGGGGGAATGGGAATAATATTTAATGGTTTAATAACAAACGCTACAACGCAAGCCAAAACAAATGTCATAACTTGAACGCTGTATTGAGTGCGGGCCGAAGCCGGAAGCTCCATTTCGCCTTGCAGCGCCGCAATAAGCAGTGTTTGACTGATTACAATGGGAATAAATATCCCCAAAAATATATAAACTGTAGTTGTGACAGGATTATTTAAAAGCAGAAATTGCAATACATTTGGAAAAAAGATCATAGCGGTTAGAAACAGAACAGAAAACACCGCCGCAATACTTACATAGCTAAATAAAAACGCTGATTTTTCACGAGATGACGCTCTTGGAATAAAGTTTACAATAACATTAGAGCCACCAAACAGAAAGAAAGTTTGAATAGTAGCTACAACAAGCTGCATCAGCGCCAAATATCCTAACCCTGCGCTGCCTGTATATCTGCCGACAATAATATTTGCGCCGAACCCCAACGGCACACCAATGAGTATTGCGAACATAATCCATTGTGCGCCAACAATAGATTTTTGAATCAATTCATCTTTTTTTAACGCCGGCATGACAATGGTTTCAGCAACAAAAAATCCAGATGGATCGGGATCTCGAGCAATTTGCGGCATTGAAAATTCAGGTTCTTTGCGTCGCGACGGATGAATTATAGTTGGCTGTAAATCAACCAAATCATCATCATCATAATCTTTCGGTATGCGCACTGCTGAAAAAAACATGGTAGGGCGTGATTCGATATCATCATCTTCCAATGGAAATTGATCATTCATGATTGAGTTCCTTGTGTTGAAACGGTACTTGTGCCGGTTTTTTCTTTACCGGGAGAAGAATCTGCTTTTGGCGCCATTCGCAACGACTGATATTTTTCTTTTTTCATTGATTTTGTTTGCACAACCGGCAAAGCGACACCTATACCAATAAATCCCCAAAATGGAGCTGCAAGGCTATCAGCCTCAAGCGCATTTCCAAAAAAAGTTGCAATTGCAAATGTTATTGTTATTGCGAAAACACCGGCAGTTATTCCTAATGCTTGGGTAAAAGATCCTCTTCGATATCCAAGCCATAACTGATGTAATGTTGAAAACATTAACCAAATATAAAACGATATTCCAAATATTCCTGTTTCAGCAAAAACGTGGATCCAAAACAAATTGATGCTTAAAGTGCTGTACGGTATAGGAATGTTATATTGCGCATAGACTGGGCTATGGACTAAATAAGCCACCGTGCCTCCAAATCTTCCGGGGCCGACACCAAACAACCAATTATGCCACAACACATTTAAACTTTGCAATAAGGGTGTGTTATGCGGAAACTGTCCTTGGAATATCGCCATAAATTGCTGAAAATAAGTTTGCTGCGTGTGAATGTACGGACGAGTTAAAAATGGCACAAAAGAGAGAGCGCTTAAAACACCCAAATATGGTACTAACAGCAACTTTAAGCGCGATTGCAATATAAAAAGCAAAGCGACAACACCGGCAATAAAACCTACCCAAATTTCAATTGCGCTGGTAAAAAATAAGGCTGCTGTCATAATTGCAATTGCTGCGGTTAAACCTATTGAATTTACAATGGCTAATAATTGCGCTGAATTTTCATCAACCGCATTGGTATTTTTTTGCTGGGAAAATACAACCCCTAAGGCTAAAAGCAAACCCAAGGCAATTAGATATCCATATGTTGCATTATCAGGTTCGATTACAGAAATCGGCCGCATAATTGGCTGCAAAAATGTCATGCCGGATGAATAGGCGGCAAATGCGGTAATGAGCAAAATAATAAATGTTGCATACCTCTGCAATTGCTGTGGTGTTGGTAAATCTTCGGCAATTAGGATGACAAAAATTAAATTATGGGTAAGATGCTCAATACCTAAAATGGCGGTGATGAAAGATTCACGATTATATATTGCCGAAATACTGCTTACTACTATAAAGAGCGCTGCCGGCCATAAAATAAACCTGCTGCGCTGTAACGGCCGCTGCTGAATAATTGCGCGAATGAGAAATCCAATAAAAATTATAATTTGCAGTACTGTGCCCAAATATACAAATAACGGACCCAATCGGCCAACCGGCGGAAAGCGTAAAAACAAATAACGCTGCGCTATATAGAAAAACGCAACAATGATTGCGGATTCCCCCGGAGGCAAGTAAAGCGCAATAACTGCAACTGCTACAAAAAGCGCCGCCGCCAAAATTTTACTTTGCGGGTTATTGCCGCTTGCCGCAATGGGTATGCTGAATAGTAAAATAAAACTTGATATTCTTAACAGCCATGCGCTTAATGTCAGGCGCGCCTGCCTGCCGGAACGCCAGCTTTTAGATGGCGCCGAAATTCGCAATGGCAGCGCTTTTAATACCGCTGAATCTTCGGAAGTTGGTGTTTGCATAAGCGTCCCACCGGCTGTGCCTTGGAACGGATCCTGCAAAATTTGCTCTAAAGAAGCTTTCCGAAAGGCATGAGCTGCGGCTTTTTGCTGGCGCGCAAATTGAGAAAATCCGGCTGCTTCGGAAGGAGTGCGAGCATAATAAGATGTATCTTCCGCAGCGATTGTCAGCAATATCGAAGCATAGCGATGCCGTTCTCTGCTCCAATCGATTTTGGTAATAAAATCTTTGCTGCGGCTGCGCATACGTAACCTGCGTGATTCATCTGAATACAGGGCAGTTATTTTATTTGCAAGTTCAGATACAGCGCCTTCTTCAAAGGATTGTATAACACTTTCGTCTAAATAGTAACTGGTCAGCAATGTTCGGGTTGTAATGGTTGGTATACCAAATTGCATGCTTTGCAGCAGATATTGGGAAAAAGTGATATCTGTTATTGGATTGCGCCGCAAAGCGACAATATTTGCGTCTGCTTGCGCTAAATATACCGGAATTTCCTCATCTTTTATTGAGGTTTGCAGCAGGGCATTTTTGGTAATATTTTTGGAGCGGATGAGATATTTAATTTCCTCTGATTTTTCTTGCGGGCATACCATCCAGAGCAAAATTTGCGGATATTTTGCTGCTGCAACGCTTAAAGCGCTTAACATTGTCTCATAGTCTATGGTTTCGCTGCCATCGGAATAACTTATGATAAGAAATCTATCTGCCATAGACGCATGTTTATCTACTCGGACGGAATGCAAAAGAAATGAATCATCCGGTGATTGGTAAATAACATTTATTGTATCCGGTTCGCAGCCGCGGTTAATGAGTTTATCACGAATTGGTTCACTGGGCGCAATAATAAAATCCACGTAATTGACAACGATACTTTCAACAAAGAATGCTGCTTTAACACGAATACTATTTGGACGCAGGTTTTCTTCCGCAAGCAGTCTTTCCGGTTCAGGAACCGATAAATTCAATACAATTTTTGCGCCCATAAAATGAGCTAAATAGGTTGTTAAGACAAAAATATTAGAATTCGCTTGGATTTGAATCAGATGATATCTTCGTCGAAATTGCGCGATAGAAATGATGATACCAGCATATAACCAAAAGAGCAGCCGTGATAAAAAGTTTTTACCAGCTCCCTTACCCATTGAAATAATTTTGATCCGGCTATGTGAAATTTCATGCGCTAATTCTGGCCAGATTGGGGTAAAAATTGTAACATCTGAACCGGCTGCAGCTAGTGTTTCTGCTTGCCTTGCTAAGGTTTGCGCTCGGTTCGGTTCGGTATTTTGACAATAAAAAGCTATTGAAGTCATTTACAATCCTTTTATTAGGAGAGTACTTTATACTATAGTATCTCAGCCATGACAAAATGTATATGAAACAACGAATTTGGCTATTGCTCTTCGTGTGGTTTAGATTTGCGAAAACGAACTGTAACGTGAAATTGGCGGCAATTTTGCCGCCAATTTCGTTGCTGGAAAATCTAATCGGTCATGCAGTAACTAAAAAGGAACTTGCACGATTACAATGATTTTTTAACAGCGTTGCATACACGCTGTACATCAGATTCAGTTAATTCAGCAAACATGGGCAAGGACAAAATTTCTTCAGCATATTTTTCAGTGACGGGAAATTGGCCTTTTTTATAGCCATATTCCTGGCACATAGGCTGAAGGTGCAAAGGCACAGGGTAATGTATGCCGGATTCTACGCCTGCTGCAAGCAATTTTTCTTTTAAAGCATCTCTTTGTGGCGTGCGAATTACGTAAACATAAAATACTGATTCGCAATTATCCGGAATCTTCGGAGTTTCAACAATGCCTTGCAACTCCTGGGTATACACAGAAGCCCAATGCCGGCGCTGACTATTCCACTCTTCTAAGTGCGGGAGTTTAATGCGCAAAATAGCAGATTGCACTTCGTCTAAGCGCGAATTATATCCGGAAATAACCGTATGGTACTTGGGTTCTTCGCCGTGTTTGCGAAGCAAAGCAAAGGTATTGGCAACCTTGGTGTCATTGGTGGTAAATATTCCGGCCTCGCCATAACCGCCAAGATTTTTTGTGTAATACAAGCTAAAGCAAGCAGAATCACCTAAAGCGCCAACTCTTTTTCCTTTATATTTTGCGCCTTGAGCTTGTGATGCGTCTTCAATAACTAAAATATTTTTTGGGCGCGCAACTTCTAAAATTGCATCCATATCTGCGGCTAAGCCAAACAGGTGAACAGACACAATAGCTTTTGTGCGAGACGTAATGGCAGCTTTCATTGCCTCTACATCGATATTATATGTTTCAGGGTTAATATCGACAAAAACTGGTGTTGCGCCAACTTCGTGAATTGCTTCGGCGATTGCAACAAATGTATTTGCCGGTGTGATTACTTCATCACCTTTGCCGATACCATAGGCGCGCAAAGCAATGATTAACGCATCGGTGCCATTATCTACGCCGACGGCATGGGCGGTATTGCAGTATTCTGCCCATTCTTTTTCAAATGCGCGGGTATTTGGCCCTAAAAACAAATTCATGTCTGTAAACACAGCGTCAAGCGCAGAAAGTATTTCATTGCGCAGGGGAGTATATTGCCGGCGCAAATCATTTAATTTGATGTTATCCAATTTGGTTATGCCTTTCAATTTTTTTGCTGAAATAAACGGAATGCCAACGAAACAATGAAAAATCTTGTTTCATATATTTGTATCGGCGAATAAGAATATACCAATTATAAGGGATATACATATTGCCGGCAACCATCTTTACCAATCAATATCTAGGAAAATTCCGCCTTGTTCAATTGAACGATGTGCAGTTTCGATGATTTTAACTACATTATAGCCCACTAAGCCTCCGCTTCGCGGCTCGGTATGTGATCTTATGCTCTCTGCAAAATGCCGGCACTCCACACCTAATGGCTCAGCTCCTTGTACATAGGGAATAACGATATCGCCATAGCGGTAAGAGTAGGTAAATTCGCCGAAAGAGCTTGAGTATTCCGGTTTATCAACACCGCGGTTGTATAATTTAATTTTTTCGTTTCCCGCTGTGTCATCATAACAAACCATTTTTTTATCGCCAACAATGGTAAAATTGCGTTCTTTATTAGGATTCAGCCAGCTAACGTGGATATTTGCGCTGATATTATCTGAATATTTCAAGTTCATATATGCAACATCAATGTGGCCGGGATTCATATGCGAATACCCTTGTGCGCTGACGGAAATGGGGAGTTTCTGCAATATAAAATTGGTCATTGAAATATCATGCGGGGCCAGGTCCCAAATAACGTCGGCGTCTTTCCTGAAGATACCTAAGTTTAATCTGCTTGAATTAATATAAAACAGCTTGCCTAATTCTCCGGTTGAAACTAATTTTTGCAGTTTTTCAACTTCGGGGCTGTATTCATATGTATGGCCGGTCATTAAAAATTTATTATGTTCTTTAGCTGTTTGCGCTAGTTTCAAAGCTTCTGCCGCTGTTCCGGTTAATGGTTTTTCTACCATAACATGTTTCCCGCGGCGCAGCGCTTCATCTGCTAATTTATAGTGTGTTTGCAGTGGGGTAGCAATACACACAGCGTCTACATTACTGGAAAACACATCTTCAACTGATTGGGTGCATTGGACATTCGGATAATTTTTTGCTACCTCTGCCAATCTATTGGCGTCTAGGTCTGCAACAATACTTACTTCGGCGTTTTCTAAACGGGTTAAGTTCCTTAATAGTAAAGGTCCCCAATATCCGTAGCCAATAAGCGCAAAACGAAGATAACTTGGTTTGCTTTCGGAAGAAGCTCCGATAGCTTGAGTTGTATCTGCCATAGTTACATGGCTCCCTTAGATAAAAAATATAAAAGATATTGTTTAAACTACATATAAACATAGTTTCAGCAACATCTTTAATAAATAAAAGAAAGGGCATAATGATATGCCCTAGTAGGAAAATGTAGCGCTGCTTTGCAGTTTAATTTCCGGCTTTTTTGAAAAATACAAAAAAAGTTAAAAAGATTAACTTTAAATCCAGCCAGAAAGTGCCGTCGGTAACATACTGAAGATCCATCGATACTAATGTTTCAAAATCGACTTTACTTCGGCCGTATACCTGCCATATTCCTGTAATTCCTGGTTTTACCAGCAATCGGTAGCTATGCCGATAATGATATTGTTCTACTTCGTAAGGCAATGGCGGCCGTGGGCCAACAATGCTTAAATCACCTTTCAGAACATTAAAGAAATTAGGCAGCTCATCAATACTTGTTGCGCGAATGAATGCGCCAATCGCTGTTATTCGCGGATCACGGGTAAGTTTGTATGCGTTGCCCCCATCTGAACCGATTTGCTGCCCTTGCATAAACTTTTGCACAGCTTCTCGGTGTACTTTATCATCATTATTGACTCGCATTGAGCGAAATTTATAAAATGTAAAATGCCGGCCGCCTTCTCCAATTCGGGTTTGCTTAAAAATTGCCGGCCCCGGAGATGTGAGGCGGATGATAATCGCAACAACTATAAATATTGGGGAAAGGATAAGTATGGCTATGATTGCAATAATAAAGTCAAAAACACGCTTTAGGGCATAGTTTCTTCTGGAACGCGGCACAATTGCCGGAGGTAAAATAAAAACACCGCTTTTGCCCAGCGCATCTTGGCGATGCTCGTCAAGCCATTTTGCTGCCTCATTGATTTGCATCATTTTACTGTTCATATTATTTTGGGCAGAATTGTTATCAACCATATATTAAAAATAATCTCCAATTATGCGCCGATTTAGTTTATAGTAAAATATTGCTCGCTGTTCCAGTTTGAATTGTAAAAAATACGGTACCATCAGCATAGCATATTTATGGAGAACATACAACTTTATTTTATTTCAGAACTATATGACTTTTTTCTTTTGAACTGTTCTGCGGATTTTTGCTCGGCATTTTTGGTGATATTCACCAAAAATGCCGAGCAAAGGAGCAATTCCTCTGCCCTGCATACTTAAGTATAGAAAATTGTGATGACTTTATTCGTAGCGCAGCACTTCAATAGGCCGTACCCTGCTAGCCTGCCAAGCTATTAATGCGGCAATACTCATAGTTACCAGTGTAGTAACTGTTATAATTAAACCAATCAGTGGGAAAGAAAGCCCTAAATTGGTTTTAAATACTATAGTACTTAGCAGTGATATGGCGCCGCCAACTAAGGTCATAGCAACTAAAGATCCCAGTAAGCCAATCAAGCCATTTTCAATCAACACTGTAGCAAGAATAGATCCGCTGGTGTGGCCAACAGATTTTAAGATACCAATTTCTCTGCGGCGTTCAAGCATCGCCAGCGCAACCGCGTTGGCAATAATAATGAGGCCGGCAATCATAGCAAGTGAAGCAATAGCTGTTAGCATAACAATTACATCGTTTAAAACTTGTGAAACAAGCGCAGTAACATCAGCAATGCTAAATAATTGCGCTGCCGGTACTGTTTTGTTAAGCTGCGCGCGCAATGCATTTACTTGATCTGGATTTACCGAAAGCGCAAATACTTGCATGGTGGTGAATGTGCCAAGTTTTTGTGTCAGCGCCTGATCGGCCCATAGTTCACCAAAAGAGGTTGCCGCGGCAGGTGAGTTGCTGTTCCAAAATCCAACAATTGTAAGCGTTTGGGTAACAGTGTTGTCGCGCGACGCTACTACTATTGTAGAACCCACTTTTAAATTGAGTGGCGGCAGCTGTAAGACGTTTGGCGCAACGATGTTATTGCTTCCGGAATCGGCTGCAGTTAAATTTCTGCCGGCAGTAATTAAACCAGATCCGGTTGGTGGCAACATGGCTGAATTAGAGCTGGTAAGATTATATCCCACCATACTTGATAGGGAAATGAATATACCTTGCTGACCTATTTCTTTGCCGTTTTCAAATGTTTTTAGCGGATCTGCAATTAAAACTTGCTTGAAGTTGACACCATTTATGGAAACCGGCTGCAATGATGGCGCAACAAAGTTGTTAACTGTTTTGCTGTTATCTACTCCTTTGGCTGAACTGATGACCGATTGCGCTGATGCGGCGTCGGTCGGAGCGACAATGACAAAAACATTGCGTGTAAATAAACTTGAAAGAGTTGTGTTAATGGTATTTTGAATACCATTGCCCAGCACTAAAATTAAACCGATGGCAAACACACCAACAAACAATGCAGTAACGGTTGTGGTGGTGCGAATGTTTTGCCGCCCGATGTTGCGGTACGCAAATAAGACCGCTGTTTTCCATTGCCGAGGCAGCAACATGACAATCGCGTCTACCAGAGCTGCCAGTAAAAACACGAAAGAACCGCTGATTAACACAAGCGCCAATGCGCCAAATACGGATATAATATATGCGCTGACTCCGGTTAATCCAATTTTGGTCAGGACGAATGATATTCCCGCGCCGATTCCAGCGCTTAATCCGCCAACAATGAAGGAGCCTATTACCCCTCCAATAGCAATTGCAACCCAAATAAGAATCCGCGGAGAAGGTGTTTCATAGACCGGAAGTTTAGATATTGCCAGCACCAGCAAACCAAATCCCAGCGCCAGCACACCAATAAGCAGCGCCCCGCCATAAACTACTAATACTGCCTTCAGAATTGAACCAATGATGGAGGTAGCAAGCAAAATAAATAATATGGAAAGCAACGCCAATAGAAATGCGGAAAGCAATCGTGAACCGGTTCGCGCTTCATCAATTTCGCGCAAAACGGAAAGCGGACGTATTTGACTGGCCTGTACAATCGGCAGTAATCCAAATATTAGTGATGTTGCAAATCCAATAATTACTCCGGATCCAATAGTAACTAAATTATAAACTGCCGGCAGACTGACAAAAAACAAAGAGCCAAAGATATTGCGAATGGCTATGCTTGCAGCGACACCCAAGGCAGATCCGAGAACACCGCCAATAAAGCCCAGCAAAGAGGCTTCAAGACCAAACATGCTGTAGAGATCGATTTTTAAGTATCCGACGGTTTTCAACATAGCAATTTCAACTCGCCGGCGGCGTAATAATACCTGCATGGTGTTTACAATGCCGATACCGCCGATAAAAAGCGCTACCAAACCGACAATTTGCAAAAATAAGCGGATGTTGCTTACATTTTGCTGCTGCTGATTTAACTGATCTTGCACAGAAATAACGCGGGCTGCGGGATATTGTGATTGAAGCTGTTTTTGCACAGCGGAAGTGTTAGCAGAAGGGACAAGCATAAATACTGTGGAATACTGTGTTGGCAGAATTTTTCCATTGAGCGCTACGCCATTGATGTATGATTCCGAAACATAAATATCTTGTCCTTTAAAACCACCGCCACTTTTATAAACTGCTGCTATAACCAGTGGAACTACTCGGCCATCCTCTAATTTTGCGTTTATGGTGTCTCCGATTTTTGCATTAAGATTAGAGAGTAAGGTTGACTCGATAGCGACATTATTACCTTGCAGTACTGATTGGAAGGTCTCGTTGGTAGAAGGCTGGATAAAATTTGCGTTGCCAACGAGTGGAAAATTATTAGAAACCGCGTAAACATTAAACAAAACTGCATTGCCATTTGCAGTAGTTGCCGATGCGTTAAAAGACTCTGAAGTTGCAAAATCGGTAATTTTACCAGAATTTTGCAAATTTGTAAAATAAGTAAGATCCGATTGATTTAATTTCAAAATACTGGCGTCCAAGCGCAGATCACCACCATTGACAATACGCACATTGCTGGTAAGGGCCTGGTTAATACTGTCGCCGACTAATTGAAGCGCAACAATTGCCATTACCCCAACGGCAATACTGAAAATGGCTAAAAGTGTGCGTTGACCGCCACGCGCTAATGAGCGAACCGCATATGGCCAATACAGGGAAAATCGCATGATAAAATCTCCTTTTATTCGGCAATGCGGCCGTCGACAATACGGATTACCCGTTGCGCTGAATTAGCGACATTAGGATCGTGTGTTGCAATAACAAAAGTAGTGCCGGTTTGAGATTGTAAATCGCGGATCATGGTAAGCACATTAGCGGCATTTACTGCGTCTAAGTTGCCGGTTGGCTCATCCATAATAATCAGCGCCGGTTGCGTAACCAATGCGCGCGCAATTGCAACTCGTTGCTGTTCGCCTCCGGAAAGCTGATTTGGCCGGTTATTCAATCTATGCGCCAAACCGACAATTTCCAGCATTTTTTTTGCTTCTTCAGAAGGTTTACCCGGATGTTTGCCAACATATAAAGGAGCTTCAACATTTTCGCGGGCAGTAAGTGTTGGGATAAGGTTAAACGCCTGATAAACCATGCCGATTTTCTGATTGCGAATACGCGCCAGCTGGCTTTCATTCATTTTTGTGATATTAACGCCATCTATGAAAACATTTCCGGTAGTTGGGGTATCTAAACCGGCAATGATGCCAAGCAACGTTGATTTACCAGACCCAGAAGGACCGATAATTGATAAAAATTCTCCCTTATCGATTTTTAGGCTGATATCCTTCAAAATTTCAATTCTTTGTCCGCTTAATGGAAGGCTTTTAGTGATATGAACAGCTTCCAGTGCGCTGGTTTCGTTAACCTGCGCAGCCGAAGATTGTAAATTGGTTTCAGTTGTCATCTTGAAATAACCTTTCAAAAACAATTCGTTTAGTGTTGTTTGTTTATGCTTTAATCTGAAATACAGCGAACTGCAATCATCAAAAATTAGGGCTAATACATATGTTGAAACGAATACTCGTATTAAACCATCATTATCATTGTAGAACGATATGAGAAGCGCATACAAGTGAAATTGGTCATATTTTGTCTAAAAGATTGACATAGTTTATATTTTTACCGTGAAATTCAATATTTTTAATGAAAATTTCATGAAAGCGATATGATTTGGGTTGCTGCAAATAGTTTACCTTGTGCGGTCCGTATCATTGCAATATGTATCGATAAAAATATAAAATAAATAATTGAATTAAAATAAAAATACAAAACGATTTAATATTAATGGATATTTGAAATTAACAAAAAGTACTTATACCTTTCAAGCGAGCAAAATGTAGCCATAGCTTGCAAATGTAATATGTTTTTTTACGAGTTGGTTATTATTTCTTTTCAATCATTCTGTTCTTTTTAATTTTTTTATGTTATAATACAATATAAATAAAGTTAAAATAAGTAATAAGCAAACTTTCAGATATGCTTATTTTCTAACTGTAAATAAATTGCAAAAGATCCAAGCAGGCGTGTAATCAAGAAAGCATTGCCTGCATTGGTATTTTGTGTTTTTTGTAAAGAAGAAATTTTAACTTAATAGAATAAAGGGGTGGGTGAATGTTTGAGCCGCAAAAATTTGGTGAATTTCTTAGAAATAAACGATTACTATCTGGAAAATCAGCGAGAGATGTTGCAAGTGAAATTAAGGTAACTGCAACATATCTTTGGCTGTTGGAAAAAGGATGGATAAATTCAGATAGGAAGCCGCCTCAGCCATCTGTAGATATAGTTAATTCGCTGATAGAAACGCTCGGCTTGGATGATATTTCTGCAAAATTATTATTGGAATATGCCGGTTACGATGTAAATTTGATTTTAAAAAGGTCGCAAATTACGAAAGAAAATAAATCTATATCAAAAACGGATGAAAATATCAAGGATGATGCGAATGTTGAAGCTGTTGAAAATGATGATCAAACAATAAATCAATTTTTAAAGTATAATCAGCATCTCATTGGCGTAGACCAATATATTGAGCAAATATCGGATTTTTTAAACAAAGCCTCGCAACCTGTGCTGTTTACTGCCAGAATACATCAATTTTTGGTTATAACCGGTTTAGGTGGCTCTGGTAAAACAGTGATTACTGCCACTGCTTTAGTAAAATATTATGATGAAAAAAAGCTGCAAGATAACACAAAACTGCCAAACTTTAGATTTTTAGATTGCAATAATTTGAATGATTATGATATGGAATTAAAAAAGATTATATTGGGTTGGGAAAATACTAATACCGAGGCGAAACTTAAGGAAAATAGCATAGCGTTGGCTCAGTCGAGATTCAAAAATGTAATTGTTATTATTGATAATTTGCCTCCGGATAAATATTCCGATATCGTGGAAATATTTGATCATACCAATGCAACAGTGATTCTGATTATGAATGGTATTCCCAAATTAACAAATACAATTATACCGGAAATTATAAAAATCGAAGGCCTAAGTGATGAGGACGGCGCAAAATATCTTAACATTCAAATACGTAAGAAATTTAGTTCTGCGAAATCTTTAAGGCATGAAGTTAGTGAAGAAGAAGCAAAGAATACTATTCAGTATGAATATTATAAAAATTTTTCACATTTGGTTAATGGTCACCCAATTAGCTTAAATTTAATTAGCAATTTGATAAATTCTCGGCCAAAGGAAAATATTTCCGAGATTTTAATAGATCTGCAAAACGGATTGAAAGAAAATAATTTTATTGAAAAAGTCTATGCTCAACTATATGATCGAAAAATGGACTTGGATGAACTTTTAGATTATACGATTAGAAATTCTGATTTAAAAATTTATTTTGCAGATGAATTATTTTGTCTATGCGTTAAACTGTTAACGATGTTGCATTCACCATATATTCACAAATCATTGCTTAAAACTACCTTGGGTAATTTTTTAAAGAATACGGAAAAAGCAGAAGAATATCTTGCTATAATGCTGCAATATGGGATCATACATACCTATGCCGATACTGAAACCACGCTTCGGAATATGCTTGGTGTGGAAAGTGAGATTCTTTTTTTTCATCCCATAATGCGAAATGCTGTTAGTCAATTCTTAAATAAAACTAAGATAGATCAATCCAATCAAAATCTTTTTTATGAATCTTTAGTATCGACCTTCAATGAAAATCTGAAAAAACTTGCAGATTCAGGGCGATGGTTTGCTTCCTTGCAAGAAAAATTGGATTATCTGCAATATGAATATTTACATATTGAGCAAGCTTTAATTGCTTTATTGCAATCAGATTATCCGAAAAAATTGGATTTCATATTAATCGCAAGCGCCTATTTATGCGCATATTGGGAGCATCATCGAAGTCCATCAGAAGTAACTTTTGGTAATATTGAAATGTTTTTGCTGCAAAATATTGATAATTTTAATATTTTGAGTAATTCTAATGATGATAAAACACTGAAATTAGCGTATATCCGCCTGAAATTATTTTTAACGGACCAAATTCGCCGAAGTTTTCGTGAAGATACAACAGATATGGAGGATAAATATTCTGCCATCAGAGCTTCCATTGAGGAAAATTTTGAATCAGATGAAAGAAGTTATTTAATTGCTCATGTGAATATGCGTTTAGGTAAATTATTTCGTTATGCCGAACAATTCGAAAAAGCTATGCTATGTTTTGATAGCGCGATTGAAAAATTCAAGAAATATCCCGAAGCTAATAAACAATATATTACCTATTTTGAGTTTACAAATGAGTACCTCATTGTCTGTTATTACTACAATGGCTGGCTGTTAGAGGAATTCGGCAAAATCCAGAATGCTATGAATCAATATAAAAATGGCATAATTACTGCTCGCGGACCTGAACGGTTTTCGGCTGCTGCATGCTATTTGCGGATGGGGTATTTAAATTTATTAAGCGGAAATATGAATAACGGCGCATATTACTTGCAGGTTTGTAAAACATTGGATAAAAATTATGCGTATGGCAGCGCTATTGTTGATATTTATCAAGGGTTTGGATATATTCTATCCGGTAAACCTGCACAAGGCTCTTTAATCATTTTCCAAAGTTTTATTAATTTGCGCGTCAATTTTGCCGACGGCCGTAGTTATTTGCTTTCGGGATATTATTTAGCCATCGCTGTTTTGCACTTAGTTGATCTTAATACCGCAGAAGAAATTACAAATATTTTAAAAAATGACTTCTTGGATAACACAAGTACTGAGATGATAGTTCATGCGCCAAAGAATCTTACACAAATTGTTTTGAATCATATTGACGCAACTATCAGGATGATTCATTTCATTAGAGATTTTAAAAAAGAAAATGGGAAAAATGATCCCAAAGATCTTATTGATACTTTGGAAAAATATATTGCGAAATGTTTTCATATTGAAAAAGATAAGATAAATGTTAAAACGCTTATGGAATACAATTTAAATAATAATTTCAGTGAAAAGCATCAATTTGATGTGGATAGAGATTCATTTTTTAACTTTAAATTGATCCTTATATTTTATTGGGGCCTTGTCCACATCATGGCCAATGCCGATACGCCTGATTTGTCTGAAATAAACCCATATACAGATATACTACAACAGGTTTTAGACACCCTTAAATTACTGGAAAATAGATTCGATTATGATCAGCTGGTTCATATATTGAACTTATTTAAACAAGTGAAAAATCCTAATATTTTTTCGAATAACTTGGGTTTGCGTAATCCATTTAACGCGAATAAACCAATTGAAGATGATATTTCACCATTTGAACTGTTTAGTAGAGATAACGATAATAAATATGATATCACTCATAAGCTGCAAGTTGATGTTGAATTGTCAGTGAAACAATTGCTTTCTTTACAAGATGTTCACAACAATACCAGCGAGATTTCCGATAAATTTCAAACTATTTTAGCGCATTTGCTTGCTGAAGCTGCTTTTGAAGCTTTTTTGATAAAAGCGCGAACAAATAACAGCGTTCCAGTTACATATGAAGATTCTATCTTTACAGCATTGAAAAGCGCTATGGTCGGCAACATCGAATATCAAATCAGGTATATGGCCATTAAAGCTATTATAATTCTTCATCAAAAAATGGCAAAATTAAAAGACAAAAATAGTAGTGAAACTTATGTTAAATATCGAAATAATGGCGAAATGATAAATATTGATGGGAATTTGGTTGAGCTGTATCAAAAACAAATTGACGCAATTTTAGAATTTTGCAAAGAAGACACTTCAAGCAAAGTCTTAATTACCTATTACAAATATAAAATGGGAACTGAAAATTTTGATGAAGGTGATTTGGCAAAATTAAAAGATATTTGGTTTCACCAAGAAATTGGTGTTCGGCGTTATTTCATTGATGAGATGACAAAACCTGAAGATAAGGGAGCAATTTTTGCTGAAAATTACCAGAAAATTCAAAATGAAATTCCTGAAATTGAACTTTTTCAATGATTTTTACCATCTGTTTTTGCAAAACTGCGCCGAATTAACTCGCTTTGAAATGAACGCTCAGCGCAAAATTTTTAAGATATTGTTTTTGCTAATTTCAATGCGTCGGCGCTTCCACTTAATCCTTTACTTTTGGAACGCAGGCAATTTGCCGGGATATTCATATATGATGTACACTGAAATATCAGGAATTGTACCTGTTTTGAATCTTATAACTAAGGAATTTGTAATATGGCGGCTTCTAAACCACGCTCGAAACGAACTGAAAATACCCTTGCCTCACCTCGCGCAACAGCTCTTCGAGATTGTACTTGCGGCGAATTGCGCGTTGCAGACGTTGGCCGTGAAGTATCGTTATGCGGTTGGGTAAACAAACAGCGCGACCATGGTAAAATTGTTTTTATCGATTTACGAGATAGATATGGCGTTACGCAAATCGTTATTGACCCCGATCGTTTGCCGAAAGATAGCGAAATTTTGACAAAAGCCTCTGAGATCCGCTCAGAATTTACTTTAATGATTCGCGGCGTTGTCGCAAAACGTGATCCGCAAACGGTTAATCTCAATATGGAAACCGGCGAAATTGAAATTATTGCCACAGATATTACTCTTTACAATACGTCTAAACCGGTTCCGTTTCCAATAACCGATGCAATTTCATCGGATGAATCAGTGCGCATGAAATATCGGTATCTTGATATTCGCCGGCCGGTTATGCGTTCCCGGTTAGAGCTTCGCCATAAAATTGAGCTGTATATTCGAACATACCTGGATGCCCGCGATTTTATTGAAGTTGAAACACCGATTCTCACCAAAAGCACACCGGAAGGCGCGCGTGATTACTTAGTGCCAAGCAGGGTTTGGCCCGGCCAGTTTTATGCACTGCCACAAGCGCCGCAGCAATTTAAACAACTGCTTATGGTTGCCGCACTCGATCGGTACTTTCAGATTGCGCGCTGCTTCCGCGATGAAGACCTTCGAGGCGATCGTCAGCCGGAATTTACCCAGCTCGATTTGGAAATGAGCTTTGCCGCCGAATCTGATGTGATGCATTTGATTGAAACCCTGCTGATAGAAATTACTCAGAAATTTAGCAGCAAAAAAATTCAGCAAATTCCTTTCCCACATATCTCATTTTCCGACGCTATGGAACAATATGGCATCGATAGACCTGATATTCGCTTTGATCTTCGGCTTCGTTTGTTGGGAGATTTGGCGCAATTAGGGGACTTTAAGGTGTTTAAAGACGCTGTTGCCTCGGGCGGTATGGTGAAAGGCTTAAGATTGCCTGGCCAAGCCTCTATGACACGCAAAGAAATCGATGAAGTGACGGAATTTGCCCGCAATTTAGGCGCAAAAGGCCTGATTTCATATGCTATTCAGCAAGATGGCGCAATTAAATCGCCCCTTACTAAGGCTATGTCTGAATCTGAATTGCACAAAATTACTGAACATATGCAAGGCGCGCCCGGTGATATGATCTTTTTTGTGGCAGACAGCGAAAAGGTATGCAATGATGTGCTTTGGCGACTTCGTATTCACATGGGTGAAAAACTCGATCTCATCGATCATGAAGTTTCAGCGTTCTGCTGGGTTGTAGATTTCCCGATGTTTGAAATAATTGAAGAAAACGGCCAGCAGCGCTACCATGCCGTGCATAACCCATTTTCAGGCGTGAAACACGGCCATGAGCAATTATTTGAAACAGATCCATTAGCGGCGCGGGCGCGGCAATACGATATTGTGATGGATGGCTTTGAAATTGGCGGCGGCTCAATCCGGATTCATAAATCTGAAACGCAAAAGCGGGTTTTCCAGCTTCTTGGGTTAAATGATGAACAGATTGCTGAGCAATTTGGCCACATGCTCGAAGCATTCGATTTTGGCGCACCTCCTCATGGCGGCATTGCTCTTGGTATCGATCGAATTATTATGCTGCTTGCCGGCGCAGAAAATATCCGCGAAGTAATGGCTTTCCCGAAAAACGCCAATGCGCAAGATTTATTGATGCGCGCGCCATCTTTAGTGGATGAAACACAGTTAGATGAACTTTCGTTGAAAGTTAAGCCGCCAAAGGAAAACGGCAAAAAATAACTGCTAAGTGTTCGGTTTTTATTCGCCTTGAAAATTGTTGCGGCAATGTATTTCCAGGTTATATTGGTTTGATGAATTCTCTGGAAAAATTGCCGCAATGATTTGCTGTGCAGATCCATATGGCAAATTTTTTATCAAAGAATCGGTTTATGGAGGTCACAAATGCAGCGAATTGTTATTTTAGGGGTATCCGGTTCCGGAAAGTCTACATTAGCGCAAAATATTAGCGCTATTTTAGGCTGTTCGCATATTGAATTGGATGCCCTTCACTGGGAGGCTGATTGGAAGGAAGCTGAAGTTTCGGTCATGCAATCGCGCGCAAATGCAGCAGTGCAGGAAACATGTTGGGTTGTTGATGGCAATTACCGAATTGTGCGCAATATTATCTGGCCATTGGCAGATACATTTATTTGGCTGGATTATCCGCTGTATATTATACTTTATCGGTTGACTATTCGTACATTTGACAGAGTATGGGAGTGGCGAAGAGGACGGATAAAGTGATAAGATCATAGAATGGAACAGATTATATGTCCTCGGTGCCATCAGACCGAACAGCAAAACAAAGTCGGACGCAATGCTTCTGGCTCGCAGCGCTATGTGTGCGTATCTTGCCGGAAGAAATATACGCCCAATCCTACCCCTCATGGATATGAGGAATCTCTGCACC
>JAJYBV010000057.1 GCA_021778805.1 Chloroflexota bacterium
CAATGACCGTTCCAGTATCCTGTTGAAATCCTGGCAGTTTTCCTGCCTTCCACCACCGCCATGCGGTTTTATAACTCATTCCCATTTGTCGGGCGTATTCACTCAGCTTCATAACACCAGTATATTCATAATATGTTCTCTTGTGTCAATACCTGTCTACATTCCTTGTTGGCGTTAATGATACCAGATAGATGGTATCTTAACTCGCTGCTCCAATATTGCTGTTAGAGGAGCAACTTATTATATTATACCATTAAATTGTTAAGTTAAAGATGACAACAAATTCAAAGCAGTTTTGCGCCGCTGAAGTCGCGGCAGTTGAAGGAAATTGTTTGAATGCGCTACAGTTAATACAAGAAAGTTTGAAACTTTTACCTTTCCTTCGTGTAAAGTATGAAAGAATTCATTTGTTCGTTTGTTGCGCGCAAATACACATATTCTTTTGGCTGGCATACGGAAATTATCATGCATATTGAAATCGAGGCTTGCAGTGGATAAAACAATTATTATGTATAGCACCACATGGTGTGGAGATTGTCGCAGATCGAAACGCTGGTTAACCGAAAATAATGTTCCATTTAAAGATGTGAATATTGAAGAAAATGAGGACGGGATGCGCTATGTCGTTCAAGTAAATAACGGTAGCCAAACCGTTCCAACGATTGTTTTTCCAGATGGCGCTATATTGGTTGAACCATCAAATGTACAGTTGGCGGCGCAGGTAGAAAAATCATTAGGTATTTCTACTTCCGACTCACAAAAAGCTAAATAATATTTGTGCAGCGCAAAAGCCGCCGATCATTTTTTAGATGAACGGCGGCTTTTTTTATTATTGTGGCCGTTTTATTGTGCGCGCTGTTAGAGACTTGAGCTTAAAAAAGGAATAAGAGGAATCGGTGGGCATATTGCCTCCGGCTCCGCCTGCTGTATGCTTCATGTAGGCTCTGATCTATAGTAATGGAGCATCACAAAAATTATTTGCAAACCAAGCCGCGGCATTCAATTTGCAGATGTGGTATTCTAAAATAGAAAGGTTCAATTACTTCCATATGTCTGTAAACGCTCAACCCAAAGATCCGATACGCTTGGCGTTAAGTCAGTTGAATGCGCGTGTTGGCGATTTGCAATATAATGCTGCGCAAATTGCAGCGGTTATTCGCCGAGCCGGAGACAGTGGCGTCCATATTGTAGCCTTCCCCGAACTTGCGCTTACCGGTTACCCTCCCGAAGATTTATTGCTGCGTCCCAAATTTATTGCCGAAACACAAACAGCGCTGCTGCACATTGCTGAAGAAACACGCCGTTATCCTTCGATGATGGTGATTGTTGGGTTTATTGAACGCCGCGAAGTCCTGTTTAACTCTGCGGCAATTTTGCATAATGGCGAATTGATTGCCACGTATCAAAAACAATATCTGCCCAATTATGGAGTTTTTGATGAAAATCGCTATTTTCAACAGGGAAATTCAACATTTTTAATTCAGTTTCAATCCGCGCTGATAGGTGTAAGTATTTGCGAAGATATTTGGTATCCGACCGGACCCGCTACAATACAAGGGTACTCTGGAGCCGACTTGCTGATAAATATCAGCGCTTCCCCCTATCATGCGCAAAAATGGGTAGAGCGCGAACGCATGCTGGCAACCCGCGCCGCTGATACCGGCGCTTTGTTAGCCTATGTGAATATGATTGGCGGACAGGATGAGTTGGTGTTTGATGGAGGCAGCTGTATTTTTAGTGAAACCGGCGCCATTTTAGCGCGTTCTCCGGTGTTTACCGAAGATTTGCTGATGGCAGATTTATCCCTTGAAGGCGCGTTTCGCCAACGCTTGCGCGATCCCCGCTTACGGCAAGCGCATATGGCCCAAACGCCGCAAATAATCTCTGTTCCGGTTGTGTATACCCCAATTGAAGGGCACGCAAAACTGGTTTCGCATATTGCGCCGCATGTAGATGAAGATGAAGAAATATATGAGGCTTTGAAACTTGGTGTGCGCGATTATGTGCAAAAAAATGGCTTTCACGATGTGGTTATTGGGCTATCCGGTGGTATAGATTCCGCGCTGACAGCGGTTATTGCCGCAGACGCGCTTGGCGCAGAACATACGCATGGAGTGCTGATGCCATCGCAATATTCATCGGAAGGCAGTTTAACGGATGCGGCGCAACTGGCGCAAAATATTGGCATTCACACGTTTACACTGCCTATTCAGCCGATGGTAGACGCAGCTGCTGCTCTGTTACAAGCGCCATTAGGTGACTTGGTGTTTGGGCTGGCGTATGAAAATATACAATCGCGCGCACGCGGCATAACGCTGATGGCGCTTTCTAATGCCTTGCGTTGGCTGGTGCTGACAACCGGAAATAAATCGGAAATGTCCGTAGGATATGCAACCTTGTATGGAGATATGGCCGGAGGATTTGCCGTATTAAAAGATGTATGGAAAACACAAGTGTATCGACTGGCTCAGTTTCGCAATGCCCGCGCCGGATTTGATTTAATACCGCGCGCTTCTATTGAAAAAGCTCCGTCGGCAGAATTGCGGCCGGATCAACGTGATACCGATTCTTTGCCGCCTTATGAGATATTAGACCCCATACTTCAGGCGTATATTGAAAATGATATTGATTTGGAAGAAATCATCAGTTTGGGATTTGATGAACACTCCGCCCGCCGCGCAGTGCAAATGACAGATAATAATGAATATAAACGCCGGCAGGCTCCCCCCGGAGTAAAAGTGACTCGGCGCGCCTTTGGGCGGGATAGACGTTTTCCGCTGACAAATGGCTATCATGAATGGACGGTTAAAAAAACTTATGATCAATGAAGATGTGCATGCGTTCGGTAACCGCACGTCATTTAGCGAAAATCCTCTGATTTTTTGCGGCAGCGCAAATCACAATTTAGCAGGTGAGGTAGCGCAAATATTGCAGTTAAAATTAGGTGGATCGAGCGTTGAGCGCTTTCCGGATGGTGAAATACATGTCCGGATAGATGAAAGCGTTCGCGGCAGAGACACCTATATTATTCAATCTACCTGCCCTCCTGTCAATGAAAATTTGATGGAGCTTTGCATTTTTCTCGATACTTTGCGTCGCGCCTCGGCCGCGCGCGTAACCGCGATTATTCCGTATTATGGCTATTCCCGGCAAGACCGCAAGGTGGTTGGGCGCGAGCCGATTACGGCAAAACTGGTCGCGAATTTGCTGGAAGCTGCCGGCGCTTCGCGTGTGTTGTGCGTCGATCTGCATAGCCCGGCTTTACAAGGATTTTTTGAGATAGGGATGGATCATTTAACCGCTTCTCAAAGCTTAGCGAATCATCTGCGGCAGCGAGATCTTTCGCAATCGATAATTGTATCTCCGGATACAGGCGGAGTAAAACGCGCCGATGTGTTTTCTAAAATACTTGGGCTTCCGCTGGCGATTTTGCATAAACGCCGCGAATCGGGTGACACGGTTAATGTGCGTGCGGTAATAGGCGATGTGAGTGGGAAAAAGCCGATTATTGTAGACGATATTATATCTACCGGAAGCACGATCCGCGAGGCTACAGATGAATTAGTGCGCGCCGGCGCTGAACCGGATATTTCAATTGTGGCAACACATCCAATATTTGTTGGGAAAGTGACCGAAAAACTGGATCATCCGGCAATAAAGCGAATTATTGTCACAGATTCTGTGCCGTTGCGTTCAGATGTGACGAAGAAATTGCGCAATATTGAAGTGGTGAGTTTAGCGCCTTTATTGGCCGATGCGGTGACACGCATACATACCGGGCAATCTTTAAGCGAGATGTTCCTTTCACAAGATAACCACGGAGTTTCTGTGCGCTGGTCGGTGTAGCGGCGATTCCACCATTCAGCCTTCATATTTTTTAATATGATGTGTTTCTTGTTCCTGTTTCAATATTCAAGACCATCAATTATTTTTCAGCGGAAAACAGCCCGTTCTCCGCCGAAATCTTTGATGCAGCCGCGAAGTTATTGCAGTTGATAACCCAGCAATCGGCACAATGATCCGGTGATATCACTGATAATGTGATAATCTTCAGCGCCCAGCAAACGGCGGCTTTTATTTGCAGGCACACCCCCGCTGAGTGTTACATTGGCCTTAAAATCGGAAAGTTCGGCAGGAGAACGTTCATCACCAATAAAATCCTCGGAAAGCTGAACTGATAACAACTCATTAATCTGTTTGCGATAATATTCGCGGTTCAGCATTAAATCTTCCCACTTTATAAACAATGTTTGGGAATTTGTTTGAATAAATTGCAGATACGATTCAACAGAATATTTCCAAAATAAACTATGTTCTTTGGTTGTATAGTTTGGCCAATTATTGGTGTTTAATGCGCGTGATTTCCCCGAAGCAATTGCGTCATAGGGATGGCGCATCATCACGATAATTCGTGCGGCGCTTTGCTCTAAAAAAGTTGTTATTCCGGAAGGCTGTGTTTCCGCCGAAATCCAGGAAATTGGCTGTTTCATACCGATGATATCGGGGTTATGCTTCAATTTTAAAGAACCCCACCACTGCGAAGAAAATTTGTGTACCTTAGATTTTCGATCTAATCCTGTAGACGCGCAAAGTTTTAAATATTCATCAATCTGATGGAAACTGCTGAAATTTTCGATAGCGTCAGCGATCTCATGGCAACAATATGCGTTTTCTGTGTCGGCTATCCAGTCACTGATAAATGTAGTCCCTGTTCGAGGCGCTCCTGTGACATAAACGTAGGTCATTTGTACCCTCTAACTGATAAAGTTTGATTCAGCGGAAAAATCCTGATTGTATTATCGACCGGCGGCGGCAACAAATTCAAGGAACAATCGCTGTGATTTTTCGTCAGTTTGAAACAGCCGTTCCGGATGGCTTTGCACCGCAAGAATAAATCGGCGATCAGGTATTTCCACTGCTTCAATGACATCATCAGAGGCGCGCGCCGAAACAACCAAGCCGGCTCCCAGTTTATTGATAGACTGATGATGGAAACTGTTTACTTGTGCGGTTTCCGATTGAAAAATCTTCGCTAATTTTGTTTGTGCGGAAATGTGAATAGCGTGTGTTGGGCTGCTGCCTGCTTCATTTTGGTCATGGTCAATTTCAACGGATACCTGCGAAGGAATATCCTGATACAATGTTCCGCCGGCGGCAACATTCAAAACTTGCAAACCGCGGCAAATGCCAAATAAAGGTTTATCGTTTTGAATAGCCATTTTAGCTGTAGCAATTTCAAATTCATCGCGTTCGTTGTTAGTGGGGCCAAGTTTTGCGTGCGGAGACTCATTATAAAATTTGGGGTCGATATCAGAGCCTCCTTGTAAAAGAATTCCGTCGGTAATATCGAAAATTGTTTGCAGCGAAGCGGTATCACGCAGCGCGGGGATTTGTATAACCATTGCTCCTGCCGCTTGCAGGGCATAAATGTACGAAACTAAGTTTCCGATAAACCCTTCGGAATACCCGGAAATAGTTTTAGAATAAGAAATTAATCCAATAATCGGTGAGCGCTTCATAATACATGCCTTATTGAAAATCTGTTTCAGCGGCTGGGTTCAGTTGAATTTGCGAGGAAAGCGCCGCTTGCTTTCTGGTTTGTTTGCGCTTATTTGTAATTGGCCCGGAAGTATGGTTTGTGTTTCCTGCGCTGGGTACACGTAAAAGCGCTGTTAAACAAAATAGAAACCATACAGCAAGGATACCGGTTAAAATTAAAATAACAAGATGATTCATAGTGAATGGCTGAATTCTTCTCTCCTTTAAGTGTTGCGCTGTTCAGGCTGTTTCAGCGCCGAAGAAAATTGCTTGTGCATAAAACTGGCGCAAAATATATTAAGGCGCGCCATAGAAAACATTTGGATGTGATAGCTAAATTATTTTAAGGAAACGCTTTGTTTCAATATAGCGGCTATTGATAGTATATAACCCATGAATAATACTCATCATAACGTGAAAAAAGCGCGCAAGCAATGTTACAATGACATATAGGCTATGTTATTTCTATGTGCTTTGTTTATTTTTGCCCGTTGCGAAAATTTAACAGAATTTTGCGTTAGACAGATATCCCAAAGCTGTATACTACTAATAAGCCTCTTTATCGGCGCACCGGTGCAGGCAACGCCAAAACATCAATACGAACCTGCTGTTGAATCGCAACAATTCGCTGCAAAGAAATTTTTTTTGCAGCAAACGAAATTGCAAAATATATTGGCAACTAAGTATAAAAGCAATCAACGCGCAAGCGTAATGCCAAGATTCAAACGGCAGCCTGTGCATCGGTTTGGCAAACATCGTTTTGTTTGCGCAAAGCGCTATTTTTTTATCGTTATCAGGAGCCATTGCATGACTGTGAGTGTAGCTTTTCTGTTATTTTTTACCGCATTAATTGGCGGAGCTTTAAATTCAGTTGCCGGCGGCGGCAGTTTTTTTACATTCCCCACACTTATTTTTACCGGTTTAAGGCCAATAGACGCAAACGCAACCAGCACAGTTGCATTATGGCCGGGTTCTGTTGCCAGCATTGCGCCTTATAGAGATACACTGAATGCGCAGCGTCGCGTTCTTTTCTCTTTGGCGGCAATCAGTTTGGCGGGAGGAATTGTAGGGTCTTTAGTGCTTATCAATACGCCGCAATCAGCGTTTAAGGCAATTTTACCATTTTTGTTGCTGATAGCAACGGTTATTTTTGCGTTTGGCGGCAACGCTGCAGCATATCTGCGCAAGCGTTTTGAAAATGGAACGGGAATGACATTTTACAACAAATATATTTTGCCGGTTTTACAGTTTATCATTGCGCTGTATGGGGGATATTTTGGTGGCGGCATAGGAATATTAATGCTCGCGTTATTCGCAATGATGGAGATGAAAGATATTCATACAATGAATGCGCTGAAAGTTATTTTAGCCAGCAGCATTAACGGCGTTGCGGTGATTATATTTATTGCCGCGGGTATCGTACATTGGCCGCAGGCGCTGGTGATGGCCGCTGGCGCAATTGCCGGAGGATATTTTGGCGCATCACTTGCGCGCAAAATTCCAACAAAGTATGTGCGCGTTTTTGTTATTTTGGTGGGTGTTGGCTTAACAGCATATTTTTTCATGCAAAACATCGGTTAATATCCGGGTTTTATCAGCTGTTTTTGCAGACGCTTATGGTTTGCATTGTTATTATCAGAAGGATTTTTGATACTATTCAGAGAGGTAAAGCCAAGGATGGCTCTGCCAATAACAATGCGCCGCTTGGCTACAAATGCCCGGAATTTGTATAGGACGGTAGCCTCTTGCGCAAGGAGTTTGGTGTATCCCCAAATACATTTTTAACAAATGAAACCCTCGCTGTACCCATGCGGCCATGCAATCCGGTAGGCGCGAAAACCTTGCTGCACGCTGTATCTTATGCGTTATGCAACCGTTGTCAAAATCTCCTGAATAGTTCGTATTTTTTATTGCGGAAAAGCTTTTTAATGTGATATACTTCACACCAGTGTATCCTTTAATGACTCGTACCGAGATACGGGAAAGGAGCAAATAAATTATGCCACACTCACATAAATTGCATACCGATACACATTCCTCTGCGGATTCTACTGAAGCCGCCGAGAAACTCCCCTCTTCTATCCGGCAGATAATGAACGCAGATGAAATACGCCGCGCATTGTTACGCATTTCCCATGAAATTTTAGAACGCACCAATGGCGCTGAAGATACAGCTATTATCGGCTTGTACCGCGGCGGAGCCATAATGGCTCAGCGCATTGGCGACTGCATTGCGCGTGTTGAACATCGGGAAATTTTTGTTGGCGCCATTGATTTTAGCCCATTTCGTGATGACGCACAGCAAAACGGCCCATTTCCGTTGCTTGGCCCCACCTTACTTCCGCCGGATATTACCGGGAAAACTATTATACTGGTAGATGACGTGATAAATACGGGCAGATCGATGCGCGCCGCTTTATCCACAATTTTAACCTATGGCCGCCCGGCGCGTATTCAATGCGCCACTTTGATAGATCGCGGCCATCGTGAAATGCCTATACGCGCCGAATATGTCGGCAAAAACATACCAACCAGCAGGCAGGAATGGATTGTACTACATTTTACCGAACTGGATGGATCAGATGAGGCGCTGCTGCTGCGCCGGGAGGAATTACAATCATGACAGCCGCTACCGCCATTCGGCATCTGCTGGATGTTGATGAATGGTCTTTGAATGACATACAACATCTGCTGGAAATAGCAGAAACACTGCGCGGATGGAGTGATCCTGCTGCTTTGCGGTCTTTATTGCGTGGCGCTGTAGTTGTCACGCTTTTTTATGAAAACAGCACCAGAACCCGCGTTTCTTTTGAACTCGCAGCAAAAACACTGGGCGCAGATGTCGTCAATATCTCTGCTTCCGCCAGCAGCGTTACCAAGGGTGAAACGATTCGTGATACTGTTAATACCCTCGATGCGCTTGGCGCCAATATTATTGTTATGCGTCACGAGCATTCCGGCGCGCCAAATACTGCGGCCCGCTGGAGCAAATCTTCCATCATAAACGCCGGCGATGGCTGGCGCGCGCATCCCTCCCAAGCTTTGCTTGATTTGTTGACGCTGCAATCTATTTTCGGTTCGGTCGCCGGCAAAAAAATCGTTATTGCCGGTGATATTGTTCACAGCCGGGTTGCCCGGTCGAATATTTATACGCTGACAACTGCCGGCGCCGAAGTGATTTTGTGCGGACCACCCACGATGTTGCCAAAAACATTTGCCGCGGCCTATCCGGACCGCAAGGTTAGTGTTACCTTTTCCATAGAGGAAGCGCTGGCGCGCGCAGACGCAGTGATGGCGCTGCGCATCCAAAAAGAGCGGATGACCGGAGGCGCATTGCCGTCTTTGCGCGAGTATCGGCAATATTTTGGATTAACAGCAGATCGCATGCAAGCGTATGCTCATTTGCCGATATTACATCCGGGGCCAATGAATGAAGGGGTAGAGCTGGACCCCGAAGTGGCGCATGGCGCGCAGTCATATGTTGAACATCAGGTTGCAAACGGTCCTTTTGTGCGTATGGCGATTTTACTGTGGGCAGCGCGCAAAGATGATGCATTGTTGAATATGGTACGCTTGGCAAATACGACGGGAGGCGCTGAAGCATGACAGAGATACAAACACCACACATACTATGGGTTCGTGGCGGCCGCATGATCGATCCTTCGCAAGATTATGACATGCCGGGAGACATTTTACTGGAAGATGGCGCGGTGCTGGCGTCGGGAAATCCTGCCGATATTGCGGCGCAGGCGCAAGCGAAAAAATCTGCCGGCGCGCAGATTGAGGAAATAATTCTTTCGGCGGATCTGTGCGTTGCGCCGGGACTCATCGATGCGCATACCCATTTGCGAGAGCCGGGCTTTGAAATAAAAGAAACGATTTACAGCGGAGCCAAAGCAGCAGCGCGCGGCGGTTATACCACCGTATGCAGCATGCCGAATACATCGCCGGTAACCGATAGCCGCAGCGTAGTGGCGCAAATAATAGCGGCCGCGCATAACGCAGCGATCCGTGTGCTGCCAATTGGCGCAATTACCCGCGGCCAAGAGGGTTTGCAGCTTACTGAAATGTACGAACTGGCCGAAGCGGGTGGCATTGCTTTCTCTGATGACGGCAAACCGGTGCGATCCGGCGCTATGATGTCTATGGCGCTGAATTATGCGCTGCCGTTATATTTACCCATTATTAATCACTGTGAAGACCCTGATATTGTAGGCGGCGGTGTTATGAACAGCGGCCCTGCGGCAATTCGCCTGGGTTTGAAAGGCTGGCCTTCTTCAGGTGAAGTGATTATGCTGCAGCGCGACTTGGAATTGGTTCGCGGAATCGGCGCGCGCTATCATGCGGCGCATCTAAGCGCTGCCGGCAGTGTTGAAGCGGTTCGGCGCGCCAAAGACGCCGGTTTGCGGGTAACTGCGGAAGTGACGCCGCACCATTTGCTGTTGACCGATGAATGGGTAGAGGGACACGCCGGCGGCATACTGGCGGAATATGCGCAGCATGCGCGGATGCCGCAATTTAACACCAACGCCAAGGTAAATCCGCCGCTGCGGTCTGCCAAAGACGCCGAGGCTGTGCTGCAGGGGCTGCTGGACGGCGTTATTGATATTGTGGCAACAGACCACGCGCCACATGGCGTTACGGATAAATATTGTTCGTTTGATGAAGCTGCGTTTGGCATATCCGGCATTGAAACGTCGTTATCAATGCTGCTTACCCTTGCGCGTTTACGCAATATACCGCTGAAAACAATGATTGCTGCGGCGTCAACTAAACCTGCGGAAGTGTTTCAACTGGCGCGGCATACGCGGCTTCCTATTGGAACATTGCGCGCCGGCGCGGCCGCCGATGTGGTGATATTCAATCCCAATGAACGGTACACAGTTCGCGCCGAAGAATTTTTATCATTAGGCAAAAATACACCCTTAGATGGCGCAGAATTGGCAGGTAAAGTGAAAATGACGATTTATGGCGGCGCTATCGTTTGGGAAGACGCACATTTTAACCGGAGGCCGCAAGCATAAATGATGAACAATGTTTTTAACACCGAGCAGGTAGATTCTTGCGCGGAAACTGACAATACACAAAAATTTAGGGTAACCCTTACGCTGGAAAATGGCGCTGTTTTTGAAGGTGAGGCGTTTGGCGGCATTGAATCGCTAAAACAGAAAGATCGGGTTGGCGAAGTTGTTTTTACTACTACAATGACCGGCTATCAGGAAGTGTGCACCGATCCATCGTATCGCGGCCAAATGGTAGTTATGACCTATCCGCTGATTGGAAACTATGGCGTGGCAGAATCAGCGGAAGAATCACGCCGGCCGTGGCTTTCTGCCCTTATTGTGCGCGAATATTGCGAAGAGTTTTCTAACTGGAGCGCTGCGGAGTCGTTAGATATGTACTTGCGCCGCGCCGGTATACCGGGGATTTCGGAAATTGATACGCGGGCGCTGACACGCATGCTGCGCGAGAACGGCACATTGCGCGGAGTGCTGCATATATTGGAAAATGATGAACACCCCGATATCGCGCAGCAAACCAAAATTGCGCAATCTGTGCGCACCGTAACAGAATTGGATGTTGTGCAAGATGTTGTTACACCGGAAATAATTCGCCTTGCGCCGGAAAACAGCGCTGCAGCGGATGCTCCGCATATTGTGCTGATAGACACCGGGTACAAAAAAAATATCAGCTCTTCACTGCTGCGGCGCGGCGCGCGGGTTACAATTGTCCCTTATTCTATCGCAATTGATGAGCTGTTAAAACTAGCGCCGGATGGTTTGCTGCTTTCTAATGGTCCCGGTGACCCTGAAACGGTAACACATCTGATTGCGATGACACGTGAACTGATTCAGCGGCAAATACCAATGATGGGTATTTGTTTAGGGCATCAAATTATTGGATTGGCTGCCGGAGCAAAAACCAGCAGACTTCCCTTTGGTCACCATGGGGGCAATCATCCTGTTATCGAAGTAAAAACCAATATCGTAACCATTACCACGCAAAATCATAATTTTCAGGTAGACGCAAACAGTATTCCTGAAAGCAGCGGATTTTATGTAAGCCATTATAATCTTTCGGATGGCTCAGTAGAAGGGCTGGCGCATGTAGAACTGCCGATTTTCTCGGCGCAATATCACCCGGAAGCTGCTCCCGGGCCGCAAGATAATTTAGGATTGTTTGATCGGTTTCTGCAAAATATAAAAAAAGCCTGAATACAATTTACTTAAGGAAACACATACTATGCCACGCTTAGCGTATATAAAGAAAGCGCTTATTATCGGATCGGGACCGATTGTAATCGGCCAAGCCGCAGAATTCGACTATGCCGGGGCGCAAGCCTGCAAATCACTGCGGGAAGAGGGTATTTCAACCGTTTTAGTAAACTCTAACCCGGCAACTATCATGACTGATGAAGGGATGGCCGATTCAACATATATCGAGCCGCTGACGGTGGATGTGCTTGAACGCATTATAGAACGTGAACGCCCCGACGGTATTTTAGGCACGCTTGGCGGCCAAACCGGGTTGAATTTGGCGGTTGAAATCAGCAACGCAGGTATATTGGAGCGCTACAATACAAAATTGCTGGGTACACCTGCCGCATCAATCCAAATGGCGGAAAGCCGCGAAGAATTTAAGCAATTGCTGCTGCGCATCGGCGAGCCGGCGCCACCCAGTAAAAATATTACTTCGGTTGAAGAAGCTGTAGCGTTTGCCGAGGAAATTGGTTTGCCGCTCGTCTGCCGTCCTGCGTATACATTAGGCGGCGCCGGCGGCGGTGTTGCGTGGACGCACTCTGAGTTGCAGCGCATTGTTCAAGGCGGCCTAGACCAAAGCCCTATTCACCAAGTTTTGCTGGAACATTATTTAAAGGGCTGGAAAGAACTGGAATACGAAGTAATCCGCGACAGCGCCGGCGCCTGCATTACCGTTTGCAATATGGAAAATATTGATCCGCTGGGTGTGCATACCGGGGATAGCATTGTTGTTGCGCCCAGCCAAACGTTAACCGACCATGAATACCAAATGCTGCGCAACTCTGCTATTAAAATTGTACGCGCGCTGGGTGTGGAAGGCGGCTGTAATGTGCAATTTGCCCTCGATCCTCACTCGGATCGCTACTATGTTATAGAGGTGAATCCGCGCGTCAGCAGATCTTCCGCGCTGGCCAGCAAGGCCACCGGTTACCCGATTGCCAGGGTAGCGGCAAAAATTGCCTTGGGATACCACCTGCACGAAATTAAAAATTCCGTTACCGGACGCACCAGCGCTGCGTTTGAACCTGCGCTGGATTATGTGGTAGTGAAAATTCCCCGCTGGCCATTTGATAAATTTCCTTGGGCCGACCGCACGCTGGGCACGCAAATGAAGGCAACCGGAGAAGTCATGGCGATTGACCGAACATTTGAAGCAGCTTTGCAAAAGGCTATGCGATCTTTAGAAATAAAAATTGCGCCAAACACTGTAAAACCCACAGCGGCGACTGTTCGCCCTTCGGATATGTTTGTGTCTTCGGGACTGCACGCAATAAAAGAAATGACAATAAATCAAGATGACACGCCTTTTTCGCTTACCCCCAATGATTCGCGGCTGTGGAAAATTATGGAAACACTGCGGGCGAACCCAACCGACGCTATGATTGAAGAGGTACATGCAAACAGTGGCATAGATCGATGGTTCTTAAAAAAGCTGCGCAAAATTGTGCTGTTCGAGCGACGTTTAAAAGAAAACAGCTCAGCCCTAAGCGCAGATTTGTTGCGCACTGCCAAACGTATGGGTTTTTCTGACGAGGCAATTGGCGCGTTAACGGGAAAAACCCGTATTGAAATTCGCCAATTACGCCGCGCCGCCAACATTGCGCCGGTGTATAAGATGGTGGATACTTGCGCGGGCGAGTTCGTTGCCCAAACACCGTATTATTACAGCACATATGAAACGGAAAATGAAGCGCCGCCTCTAGCCTTCCCTAAGGCTATCGTGCTGGGGTCTGGTCCTATTCGCATTGGGCAGGGTATAGAATTCGATTACTGCAGCGTGCGTTCCGCCATGGCGCTTCGCGATTCCGGCGTAGCAAGTATAATGATTAACTCTAATCCCGAAACAGTCAGCACCGACTTTGATATGTCTAACCGCCTATATTTTGAGCCGCTGGATATTGAAAGCATATTGGCGGTGATAGAAAATGAGAGCGGCGATGATGCGCTGCCACCGGTGATAGTGCAGTTTGGCGGCCAAACCGCGATTAATGCGGCAAAGCACATCGATGACTATGGCGCGCCGATTTTGGGAACAAACTATGAAGGTATTGATATTGCAGAGGACCGGGAACGATTTGAGCAGCTTATGGAACGGCTGCAAATAGATCGCCCTAAAGGAAGCGCTGTGCGAACGCATTCGCAGGCATTGCGCGCCGCCGGAGAAATTGGCTATCCGGTTTTGGTGCGGCCTTCGTTTGTGCTTGGCGGCCGCGCAATGGAGATTGTGCATAACTCCAAGTCATTGCGTCGATATGTGGAACGCGCATTAAGTGATTATGGCGAGCGGCCGCTGCTGATCGATCAATATCTTAACGGCATAGAGGTAGAGGTAGACGCTATTTGCGACGGTGAAATAACGTTGATTCCGGGAATTATGCGGCATATTGAACGCGCCGGTGTCCATTCCGGTGATAGCTATGCAGTATATCCTGCGGTAGGTATCAGTGAAGAAGAAATAGCCAAAATTATTTCAGTAACGGAGCGAATTGCTTTAGCTTTAGAGATACGCGGTTTATTGAACATTCAATTTGTGGTAACAAAGAAAAATCCTGAGCAGTCCGAGTTGCCCAATGTATATGTGCTGGAAGTAAATCCGCGGGCGTCGCGTACAGTGCCATTTCTCAGCAAAGTAACCGGTGTTCCGATGGTGACATTAGCGACACAGGCAATGCAGGGAATTTCCTTAAAATCATTGGGATATCGTTCGGGGTTATACCCCATACAAAACCTATTTGCAGTAAAAGCGCCGGTATTTTCCATGTCTAAAATCATCGACGCGGAAACTGCGCTGGGGCCGGAAATGAAATCTACCGGTGAAGTGATGGGAATAGATAAAACCTATTTTGCAGCGCTTCAAAAGGCGTTTCTTGCCGCCGGAGTAAAGATTGAGGAACATTCTGCGGCGCTGCTTTCTATTGCGGATAGGGATAAAGATGAGGCGTTGGATATTGCTAAAACTTTAGCCAAACATCATTTTACGTTTTACGCCACGTCGGGAACTGCGCGCTGGCTGGAACAGAACGGCATAGCCGCGCAAACGGTCAACCGTATAAGTGATGGTGATGACAGCATACCGAATCTTATTCGCAGCCATACCGTTTCATTGGTGATTAACACAATATCGGGTCGGGTTGATATTGTGAGCGACAACATTGAAATTCAGGACGGCTTTAAAATTCGGCGTGGCGCAACGGAATCTGGCGTGCCGTGTTTTACTTCATTAGATACCGCGCGGGCCTTAGTTTCACTGCTAAACACCAGCGGACAATATTCGGTAGCGCCATTTGCGGAATATCGCCAACCGGCTACAGCCGGCTTAGCGCAGCAATAGCGTTTTCCGCCGCTGTGCGGCCTTCGGGCAAGGGATCGTTCTCGTGCATTTTCATTAAATCGGGAAGCACGGAGCGATCTCCTAATTGCGCCAAGGCATCTGCAGCGGCGATGCGTACTTGTTTATCAGCGTCTGTTAATGCGCCAACCAAAGCTTGGGCGCCGCGCCGATCACGAATTTGGCCGATTCCTTTTGCCGCCGCTGCGCGAATCGCGGGATCGCGGTCATTTTTAATAGTATTTGTAAGTGTTTCGATAGATTTGGGATTGCCAACACTGGCCATTAGCCCAATCGCCGCTACCCGCAGTTTGCTGGATGTATCACTGATGATATGCGCGGCGCTTAAATAGCGTCGTTCGGGATCAATTTTCTGTAACGCCTGTGCGGCCAGTTTCCGAAGAGTAAGATCTTTGCTTTCGGCTTCTTTCAGCAGCGCTTCTGTAGCTTTGGGGTCGCGGATATCCGCTAAAATTTGGATAATTTCTGTGCGGGCCTCTTCACTTGCGTGTTTCAGCGCTTTAATAAGTCCCTGAACATCTTGGCGTTCCATCAGTTTTTTTATATTTTGGTTTCTATTAAACATACTACCTTACGCTCCAATCCATCATCTCATATAACCCAATATACTACTTTTTTTGAGAAAAAGTCATAGAAGATACGTCCAAAGTGAAATATATCACAAAACCAGTATATTTTTTTGCAACTACTCAGGGATTCGTTAGGGGAGATAGCCCCTTACGTATCCCCATGTGTACCGTGCGGTGGTTGTTTATAAATAATAATTTTTGGGGATACCCCAAACCCCGAGCAAGGGGCTGCCGCCCCTTACGTATCCCTGCGTGCGCTATGTGACTGCGCCCCAAACTCTGCGCAAAGGGCTGCTGCCCCTTACGTATCCCTTCATATGGGCATTTTATTTTCCGATACAAAAATCACGAAATATTATAGTCAACAGGTCTTCGGTAACTTGAAATCCAGTAATTTCACTCAACCGAGCAGACGCTTCGCGTAAATCTTCTGCAACAAAATCCAGCGGCGCGCCGGAAATCAGTGTTTGCTGCGCCTCGGCCAGTGCTTCACTTGCGCGCAGCAAAGCGTCGCGGTGCCGGGCGCGTGCAACGATTGGCGCATGTTCGGCGAATTGGTCTCCTAAGGCAGCCTGCGTAATTGCCGTTTCCAGTTCTCTTAAACCGGTTTTCTCCACAGCCGAGGTTTCTATAATGGTAAATGGCTGAACCCCGGCGGCGTCCAGCATGCTGCGCAAGGCAGCGGCGGTAACAGCGTGGGGCATATCAGCTTTATTTAGCGCCGCAATGATCGGCCTTCGCGCCGCGCCATATCCTTTTTCGGCCAGCATGTGCGCCGCTGTAGTGTCTTCCTCGCACAGTGCCAAAGAGCTATCTATCACTAAAATTGCTATTTCGGCGTTATCCAGCGCGGTTTTACTGCGCTGCACCCCAATAGCCTCTGCCTCATCCGAAGCTATTTCAGTTATACCTGCGGTATCAGTCAGGCGAACAGCTACCCCGCCCAGCAAAGCAGTTTCTTCCAGAGTGTCGCGGGTTGTGCCGGCCATAGCGGTAACAATAGCTCTATCCATTTGCAGCAGCGCGTTAAACAGGCTGGATTTTCCGGCGTTTGGCCGTCCGGCAATAACACAGCTAATTCCTTCACGCGCAATTCGGCCGCGCTCTGCTCCGGATAATAATTCTGCGGCAATAGATTGCGCTGATTGAATAAGCTGCTGAATATTCCGCCGCTCTACAGGCGGAACTTCTTCTTCGGGGAAATCTATGCTTGCCTCTATCGGCGCCATCGCGCGCAAAATAGCGTCATTTGCCAGTTTTGTCTGCCTGGAAAGCGTTCCTTCCAACTGATGCAGCGATTGGCGGATAGCGGCGTCGGAAGATGACGAAACGAGATCGGCAATTGCTTCCGCCTGCGCCAAATCGATGCGCCCGTTTAAAAACGCCCGCAACGTAAATTCACCCGGTTCGGCAGATCTGGCGCCTTGGGCTAGCGCAAGCTCTGTTATTCGCCGCAGAATAAGCGGTGAGCCGTGCGATTGAATTTCTATCATATCTTCTGCGGTGTATGTATGCGGCCCGCGAAAAAACACCGCCAGCGCTTCATCTAATTGTTCCGAATTAGCGGGGTTAACAACATGACCATAATAGAGATATCGCGGCTTAATGCGCTTTAAACCACCGGATTTACTGCGGAATATAGCTAATCCGATATTCCATGCGCTTGGCCCGCTGATGCGCACAACACCGATTGCGCCACGTCCCGGCGCGGTTGCAGTTGCCGTAATGGTGTCATCCATGGAAAAAGGCATAGGTTAAAACTTTCCTTCAAATGCGATATTACGAATCTGGCGGTAACATTCCACGCAATTTAGCTTTCCAAGGACTCGTATCGTCCTCTTCAGGATCTTTCGGAGAATCTTCATGAGATTCCGCGGCATGTTTTTCGTTTTTGCTCCAATCATCTAAATGATTTAAAGCATACGCGGCGGCTTTACGAACGTCATAAACTGGGTCTTCAAGCAATTTGCGAATTGCGTCGCGATATTCATATACATGCATTTTACTTAATGAACGAACAGCGGCAGAGCGTTCTTCTGAAGACAGCGCAGAAAGGGACCTAAGCAGCAAATCTTTTACGCCGGTGAGCGCAATATCTGCGGCGGCTTTTACTAATCTTGCGCGCAATACCGGTTTTTGAATACGCTGATAAGCCTGGATAAAATCTTTTTCGCGTTTTGCTATTGGCGTAGAAATATAGAGTTGAGGGCTATCATTTGGCGCTGCGCGGTCCTTTTGCAGAAAAGGGATCAGCCATTCAGCGGCGAGTTTTTCGACAGGCGGATCATTTGGCGAATCTGCAAAAACGGCGATATAATCCGCATAATATTCGGACAGCCACAAATACAGCTGAAAGGTCATTTCAGCGTCACGCGCGGCGTATAAAAACATTGCGCTGGTAAGCGGCCGCAGCGTCCAATCAGACCGCTGGAGAGTTTTATCCATGCGATAGCTGCAGGAACGCAGCATCATTGATTGCAAGCCAGATTCTTTAGCGCCGAAAATCGAACGGCAAACGGCTTCAATATCAATAATATTCTGCACACGCAAATCACGCGCGCCAAGCACACGCAAATCTGATCCGACACCATGGAAAATTTTCAAGATAGCCGGATTCATAAAAGGTTCATTTAATATGGATAGATGGAATAATTTCATTGCGTCTATCACATATGTTTGGTGACCGTCAAAAATTTGAATGAGAGCAAGGCGCGGCGTTGATGATGAATCTGTTGTTTTTGCAGAAACAAATTCGGCGTCAACCGCCAAAATAGGCACCTGAGCAATAATCGCAGCGCATTGGGATAAGTCCCCATAATTCTCGATCAATGTGCGTTCAAATTGGGACGGCGGCGGCATCGGCGGGAAAACACGGCCGAAGTAACCGCCATTATCTTCAGAAAAAGATGATGACATGTAAAAAAATATGTACCTAATGTAAATTATACACAATTCGCGCGATAAACGCTATAGAGCAAAGCAAGTTTATATTAGCGCATGGCGGTATTTTGAACAAATTCAACCAGCCGCTTATCAATAAGTTTTTGCAGCATTTTCAGCGCCGCCACACTGCTCATATGCGAATGTGTGATAAGATCTTGCACAATATAATAGCGGCTGATAAGGTCTAATAAATTCAGCTCTGCGCCGGAAACCGGTTCATGAAGCATAAGATCCATATAATTGGCGGTTTTACGTATATGGGCATGCAAAGGAAGCTTTAGCGACAGGCCGTTTATTTCATCATCGCACCTGGAAGCTTCAAGCAGCAGGCTGGTTAATTCACCGGAAATTGAGTGTTCTTGGGTAGTAACATCTTTGTAAAAGGTAAAACTGGCAGTTTTCCAGCCAAAAACCGTATGAAACGCTTCTTTTCCAAACAATCCGCCGGTAACCGCGTGCGTAATCAGTCCATTTTCGCTGAAAATCAATCCCGTTCTGGCGCCTTCGCGGGTGATTAACAGACCTGTATGCGCGCCAGATTCCAGTAATTTAAATACGGTGTCAAATGCAAATTCACGGAATGAGCTGCGCAATGAAGGCAGCATATTTCCATGTATGGCGTCTTCGATTAAGGAATTCCGCGATATCATCGCAATATATGCTCTTGCGGCAAACGATAGATATGCAAAATCTTGTGGCGCGGCAACGATTAATGTTTCCGGCGGCGCAGTAAATACGGGGGTATCTGTCGGGGAACCGGCAGATCCGGTAAAACAAATCATTGGGGCAACCTGCGGGTACCGCGCGGAAAAAATCTGCCATAGAGGCATTTCTCTGCCGGTTTCATCACGTGTGGTAGCGTTTACATCGATAAACACGATGCCAATTCGGGAATGCAAGCGCATCAAGGCATCGAAAGCAGGCAAATTTGCGGCGGTGTGCAGAAAAATATGTTCTTTATTAAGTTCATGGGTAATCAATTGGGCAATATTGGAATTTTCTTCAATTAAAACAGCTACGATTTCCTGGGAGGATCCTCGTTTTAAGTTCAATGATTTGCCCCTAAATTTTGAAAGAAAATATATTCACAAACAGAAATTGCCCAAATCTGTCAAATGAAAACAGCATTGATTTTGCGCAAATGGCGCCGCCTTTAAATAAATCGCATGAATTTTGCCAAAAATGCATAAAATACAAAATTCGCGATTTTTCTGCAAAAATTATGCGGTTCTGCGCTCAATCGGTTTAATTTTGCTATTCTCGGCGCAGTTCAATTGAAACACAAGTGTTTGGGATAGTTTAGGGGCCTGTTTTCACAGACCCCACGATTACGCATGGGGCCGTTGCCCCTGAATGTACAACTTATTCCAATAAATCATCCGGATTAAAACGCTGAATGTTTTACTGGGCCTTGATCACCAGGACCATATGTTGGCTGTGTGATTACATGACTGGGAATTGGTTCAGGGTTTTCAAGCAACTCCTCTCGCACAACAATAACGTCGGGCGGAGCGTCGATACCGAGTTTAACTCTGTCTCCCTCAACACTCAATACACGAATTACAACAACATTGTTTAAGACGATTGCTTCACCTTGTTTGCGACGCAGTACGAGCATCCATCTCACCTCTCTATAAAGGCAAAAGCCTTTATTTTTTGTAATAGCGCTTGAACAGCGCGATAATTGTTATGAAGACACCCACGTTGCATAGCCCAAAATATTATTCCATGCAGCTTTGCAGACGGCTTACAATTTTCTGGTGTTTCTCTTGCGTATAAAAATATCGGGTACTGTTTTGATACCTAACATAATTTTATCATCATAAACAGTTCATCACGAATAGCATATGTGTTTAAGACGATTGCTTCACCTGTTTTGCAACACAAGAGTAACTTCCTTATTCACCTTTCTGATACAGGCTATCAACTTTTATGGCGGCGATAGCGATACGAAACACATACCATTGCAAAGAAATGCGGCTTTCTGAACTAAGCCGGTATCCATACATGGCCTAAGAATCATAGCAAGCTATCCGCTGATAAAATATCGCATACTTGATAAACTGTTTGATAACATGCATTGAAAAGGCGCAAGAGCTTTGGGAACCCTCATAAAGACATAATTAAATTGTAGGATATATTTTGATGTTACGCAATATACCATAACTGCTATTTATACCTTAGGAGCTTTGGGTAGCCTGATCGGTTACTTTTGTCATTGACAAACTCTGAAAAATTCTGCTAATTTCCACTACTAATTTCATTTCATTGAACTTTAACAATTAAATAGGGACAAGATATATTTCGTAATCAGGGATACGTAAGGGGCGGTAGCCCCTTGCGCGGGGATTGGGGTGTCCCCAAAATCTCTTTTTATTTTATTTTCCGATGGGAAATATTGGTAGCCGGGCAGCAAGGGCGACCGCAAGGGTCGCCCCTACCGGATTGCATTGCCTCAGGTGTGACCGCGCAGCGTATGCTCTAAAACAAACGCT
>JAJYBV010000058.1 GCA_021778805.1 Chloroflexota bacterium
CCCTTGCTGCCCGGCTACCAATATTTCCCATCGGAAAATAAAATAAAAAGAGATTTTGGGGACACCCCAATCCCCGCGCAAGGGGCTTCCGCCCCTTCCGTATCCCAGTGTGCGCCGCGCGGTGTTTCATTTTTACATAAATGTTTTTGGGAGGGCGCCCCCAATCACCTTACGAATACCGGCGTTTGCGTTCATGCGAAAATTTCTAAGAGGTATGCAATGCTCCTTTCGGATCCGCAATGCCGGGCGGGCTGAGCAATATGATATACTATTTACTGAACTGAAAATATGCAATTCATTTTGCAAAACCCCACGCAGCGCCGGTTGATAGAGCCGGTGAGGAATGAAATAGATGTCTCTCATAATCGTCTCGGATATTGCCAAGTTATATGGCTCTGAAGTTATTCTCTCGCAGGTTTCTTTTCGTGTTGAAAACGGTGATCGCATTGGTTTGGTTGGCGCAAACGGTTCCGGTAAATCTACATTGTTAAATATTCTTACCGGCAACATCGAGGCGGATAATGGCTCGGTTGTTCTTGCGCGTGGTGTTCGCTTGGGGTATTTGCCGCAGGTTCCGGATTTTGCCGGCGACCTTTCGGCGCGCGAAGAATTGCGCCGCGCCTTTGATGATATCCATGCGGCGGAAGATGAAATGCAAGATATTGCCGCAGGATTTACTGACCCAGATATAATGAACGACCCCGAAATATATCAAGAATTGCTGGATCGCTATGCGGCGCTGCAGGAAAAGGTAGAGTCACGCAGCGGCTACACAACCGAATATCGCGTGCAAGCTACATTGGACGGCCTTGGCTTTACCGCAGAGCAGCAAGATATTGCGGCGGAATCGCTCAGCGGCGGCCAGCAAACCCGCATTTCTTTAGGGAAATTGCTGCTGGGTGAACCGGATATTCTACTGTTGGATGAACCAACTAACCATTTGGATTTGCACGCTATTGAATGGCTGGAAGAATATCTGCGCGAATGGAAAGGCGCCATCATTATTGTTTCCCATGACCGATATTTTCTCGACAGTGTGTGCGCGAAAGTTTTGGAAGTTGAAAATACCCATGTAGAAGAATTTCCCGGCAATTACACCAAATACGTTTTGCTGAAAAACGAGCGCAGAGTGTTACAACAGAAAGCCTATGAAAAACAGCAAGATGAAATAGCCCGCACCGAGGAATTTATTCGCAGATACCGCGCCGGGCAACGCGCTAAAGAGGCGCGCGGCAGACAAAAAATGTTGGATAGATTAGAGCGGATCGATCGGCCATTTCAATCGGATGACCTGCATTTTTCCATTCGCGCCGCTTATGAAAGCGGTGAAAAAGTACTGCAAGCCAAAGATATCGTTATCGGATTTACCAATGGTTCCCCGCTTTTTACCGTCCCTTCGCTGGAGATCGACCGCGGCGACCGCATTGGCGTTATCGGCCCAAACGGATCTGGCAAAACAACACTGCTGCGCGCCATTGTTGATGAATTGCCGCCGCTTTCCGGCGCGTTGAAATTAGGGCATAATGTACGCATTGGCTATTATGCGCAAACACACGAAACGCTTAATCCGCGCAACACCGTACTGCGCGAAATATCGGAAGATATTACGCTCAGCGAAGAGGCAGTGCGAACGTTTATGGGTCGTTTTCAATTTACCGGAAATGATGTTTTTAAAACGATCGATTCACTCAGCGGCGGTGAACGCGCCCGCATTGCCTTAGCTAAACTAACATTGCAAGGCGCCAATTTTCTGATTTTAGACGAGCCAACCAACCATTTGGATTTACCCGCGCGGCAATTTTTAGAAGAAGCATTAAAAGAATATGATGGCACATTGCTGTTTACTTCGCACGATCGGTATTTTTTAGACGCCTTGGCGGAGAAAATTTGGATTGTAGGCAGTGGCTCGCTGAAAATATTTAACGGCAATTACAGTGATTACCACCGTAAAACAACAGCGCAATCTGAAAAAAACAGCAAAGAGCAGCAAGCCAAACGCAAAACAGCTCAAGCGGCGTCTTCCAGGGTTATATCTTCCGCAGCAAGCGCCAAGCCGGCGCGCACCCTTGAAATGGTGGAAAGCGAAATTAACCGGCAAGAGCAGTTGGTTGCTACGCTGGAAACGGAGCTTATCGAAGTTGCGCGATCTGCCGATAGAGTACGAATAAAGCAGGCCGGCGCCGCATATGAAGAAGCAAAAAATCAATTAGAAGCGCTATATGCAGAGTGGGAAGAATTAGCATAGCCGCTTGAGCGCTGAACCTTTTTGTATAGTGATTTGCGTCTTTGCGAACTATTGGGTAAACTATAACCAGTTGCAAATGAATACGAAACTGGCAACATCCCAATATGCATGATAACTCATCCGCGACAGGCGCCGGTTACCCCAATATGGTTTATAAATATGCGCTAGTATACTATGGGTAACTTGGGGCGGCGCAAACAAAACCACCACAAATTACTGATTGAAGGAGACGGCGAGAGTGGAACATGAAGAAGATTTTGCCGAATTGCTAACCCGCTACAGGCTGGAACACAATCTTTCGCAAGGGCAGCTTGCCAAGGCGGCGCGGCTTTCGCGCACCTACATCTATCATTTGGAACATGGATTGCGCACGGCTCCATCTGTTCGCGCTGTGCGTTCAATTATTCGCGCGCTGGAACTGCACGGCGCGGAACGCCGGAAAATTTCGCAAGCGTTCAGCGATTTAACCGGCGAATATATTGACGAAGACGCTGATGATCCCACAATTTTTGATTTACGCAGTCTTTCTACTATGCAGGTTGAAAATACTCTTTACCCGGCCCATAGTTTAGACCGCATTTGGAAAATTTGCGCATGGAACGACCCTTGCAAAGATTTATTTGAAATTACCGATGAACTGCTTGATAAACACTATGGGCATTTAATTCATCTCATTTATGATCCGCAATATCGGCGACGATTTCAGCCTTGGGAAGAACTCGCGCGGCGCCTGACCGCTGATTTTAAGTTTCAAACACGCGGGCTTTCTTTTCACCCCGAATATCGCGAGCTTATCCGTTCGATGAAACGCATGCCCGATTATCGCCGGCTGAGTGAAACAAGTGAAACAAATACCGTTCCGCAAGCGTCTTTTTTGTTTCATATGCGGCACAGCAAACATGGCGCGCTGGCGTTGCGCACGGCAATAAGCGTTTTTTCGGGAAATTTAGATTTCAGCATTGTTGTTTACCTGCCCGGCAATCAGCAAACGCTGGATGTATTTCGCCGCAATGGCTGGCAAAAGGCCGCCGAGTAAACCCGGCTCATACGTTGAGCCACACAGAACATGATGCATCATAAGGCGCAGCTTTTTTTCCTTGCGGCGCTTTTTTCTGTAAGAGCGCCTCCCAAAAATTATTTATGTAAAAATGAAACACCGCGCGGTCACGCATGGGGATACGCAAGGGGCAGCGCCTGCCCCTTTTCTATAAAGATTTCGCGGCTAAGGCAACTCGGCGGCGCTGAAACTATACACCGAAGCAATAGCATTCGTATATGCCGGTGTTTGCGTTGCGCCAACATATTGCAGAGCCGAAAGCCATAACATTGGGGTTAGCGCCGAGCGCACACGATATGTTGTTAGTGTTCCGGCGGCGCTTGCCCCGTTTGGGCTGGCCAACGCAACCAGCAATTGCTCGCCGGGTGTAAGCGCAATTGCCAGTGTGTTTTTTGCCAATGTGGTTGCGCTCAGCAATTGCGGCGCCGCTGCTGCGCCATATGAACCGATAGTGAAATGCTCCGTCAGCGACGCGCCATTCGCGCCGTTTTCCAGCGCAAACAATTGCGAATTATCTCCCGATATAAGTAACGATGTTACGGCGCTATGTGTTGGTGTTTCGGTTTGAGCGCTATTCTGCATAAGTATGTTCCCGCTTAGCCACTGCGGCCCGGTGACAGTAACAATTTGGCCGTTGCCTGTACCCGCATAAATTGCAGAGCCATCACTGCGCACAGCCACCGCAGTAGGATTGTTTACCGCAACAGTACCGCTGAAAAGCATTGGCCCGCCTTGCGAAATCAATTGCGAAACATCGATAACCGCCAGTTGGTTGCCCTGTGCATCGGCGATAACAACAACGCCATTCTGCCCACTTGCGCTAATCGCAAATGTTATATTTTGCGCAGAATATATACCGCCAAGCTGCATGCTTGCCGCTAATTGCGGTGGCGCGCCAAATTGCGGACAATTTGCTGCAGATTGCTGCAGTCCGCATGTAGTAGCCGGAGTTTTTAACGCATACAGCCACATTTGCCCGGCAGATGTGCGCGCCGCAACAAATGTGTAGACTTCGGCGCTGCCCGGAAGCGGCTGCGTTGTTATAGCGGCGGCAGGTGTTGCGCCGTTGGGCAGCGCAAGCGGCTGCGATGCGCTGTTATCTATTGCGCTGGCAATTTGCAAGCTTTGTCCCGAAACAAACAGCGCATTTGGTATGGCGCCTACCACATTTGGTATAATTCCATTGCTGAATAACTCGGAACTGGCCGATGGATTGGTAAAATAATTTTGCCCTAAACCCCATTCACCACCATCTGTTATATAAGCGCGCTGGCAGTTAGAAGCCGCCGCGTTGCACGGAACCGAACGCGACACAACTACGCCGGAAAATGTTGCGCCGTGCGAAAACATCCCTGCGGTTACCGCCGCCATGGTAGATTCGCCGCTTGTTGCCGCCTTTGTTACATAGCGGTTTTCTCCAAACCAGCCCCAATGAATTTGCGTCAGCAATATTTTGCCATTTGTGTCGAGCGCGCCGCCTTGCAGCGCATATACACTGGATGATGGCCCGGCGGCGATTGCAGTTACACCCAATAAACCATTTGCGGCAGGAGCAGAGCCAACCTGCACTGACGCGGCGCCACTGCCGGCCAATGTCATAATAGCTCCGCTGTGTTCGATAATCCGAATGCGCGATTCCAATGAATCTGCCAACAGCAAGTTTCCTGAAGCATCTGTAACAATATCGCGTATCACGCCGATATGCGCGCCGGCGGCGTTTTCTCCATCACCCAGCCATCCCGGAACGCCCTGTATAGCATCTACCCCCAATGTTTGGCTGGTTTGCGCCGGTGTTCCCGCCATAACGGTAAACGCTTTGGCCGCAATATAGGGATTGTTTGAAGCAAGATCAGGATCTTGCAAATTGACGGAATACACTTCAAAATGATCGGTGTCTGCCAAATACAGCATTTTTTCATTTTGGCTCAGCGCAATGGACGCTATTGAAGATGTGGGGCTTTGCTGCTGCAGCGCAAATGTTCCCGCAGGGCCGTTATAAATCTGCCGCCACTGCAAATCTGCTTGCCGCAATTCAAAAAGTCCCTGATATCCGCCTACCAAATTTGCCGTGGGGTCTTGCAAAGACGGCAGCCCGCGATCGCTGATAAAACAATATAAATCGCCGTTGGCGGCAGCAGTCAGCGCCATAAACCCAGTTATTCCGGCGCTTTGCAGCAATTGCAGCGTAGCCGCCGACTGAGGCGCCCACGGCGATTGCACCAACGTTGCCGTATCCCAAATAACACTTATTGCCGCGCAATCGGGGCGCTGATTGCAAACCGCCAAATCTTGCGGCAATGTTGCAAGGACGATAATGGGCGTTCCCTGTTCGGTCCATCCGGAAACATATACACTATGCGATACTAGGGGGTCGCCAACAATGTCATCAATTTTTACAATATCCGGAACTTTACTGCGATGCGAGCAGCCCAAACATAGCTTTGTCAGCGCCGGCTGTGAAAAAAGGCCGCCGGGAATAATAACCGTAAGCTGTGTGGGATCGCCGGGATTTTGCAATAAACCCGCATGCGATTGCGCCACCCACAACCAACCTTGTTTATCGGTTGTTAACCGAGTGTAGGTATTAGGAAAACTCGGAGCCGGCAGCTCAGCCAGAACTTGAGTCCATGGCAAAGGATTCAGCGGACCCGCTTTATAAAAAAAATATCCGGATCCGCCAATAGCCAGCAACAGCAGCGCAACAATTGCCGCGCGCAAAATTTTGCCGGTTTTTTTCCATATTCCGGCAATATATCTAAACGGCGTAGCGGCCGGCTGCAATAGTGTTGTTAATCCGTGGGTTGAACGCCGATCTTGCACAAATCACCTGCCTGTTCTTCACAATTTAGATTGTTGAGATTTATGCCGGGCGCGGTCAACTAAATCTGCAATATCTACTTGCAGCAAGTCAGTAATAGCATTTAAGCTTACATCCGGCGCTATAACGTGGGGAGAATTGGCGTAGTGCCCTTGCCGCACATGCGCAGTTACAAACAGCATAGGCAAAATCTGCTTAAAATCCGCCAGAATATCCGGTTTATCATCCACCATCACATACGCATTAGCGGCCGCCCAGCGCAGCAGCTCATCCATGTGATCCTGCTTGTGCAAAAACACTTTTATTAAGCCGTCCAACGCACGGGTAACCCCGCTGCGATCAATTTTGTGCGGCTGGTATACTGCGTCGCCGTCTGAAACGACCCCAACAAAGGCAAAACGCCGGCGCAGTTCTTGCAGCATCTCCAATGTTCCGGGGAAAATGGCGCTGCTATATGGCGCATCCCAAAAAGCGTCCCAAAGATTATGCGCTGTTTCATCCGTTAATTCGGGACGCATATAATGAAACGACAGCGGAATATCTACCACATTGTTTACCAGCCGGGCGCGTTCGTAAGCTTCCCAAAACCGGCGATTCACATCATCTCCGCACATGGCAATAATGCGCGCATTGATGATATCTTTCAGTGCATCATTATCAATAAGTGTATTATCAAAATCCAAAAATATGGCAAAATTTTGTTTTACAGTCATCTCTTTTCCTTCTGTTCTTAGGCTTTTCGCATGTTCCTTACACAGCGTCTGCGCTAATATCGGTTTTAGTTTGGTCTTCGCGCAGCAGTCGCTCTACCATAGTATATGCTTCTTGGGTAGTTTGAACGGTATATTGTATTTGCGCCGCGCGAACCGATTGCAGCAACGCGGCAATTTGCGGCCCGGGCATAGCGCCAAAGTGTTCAATAATTTCACCGCCGGAAATCAGCGGATTTGGAAACATTTCAGTATAATGTGTGTAATACGCCACCACTAATTTTGAAACATATGTGTAGTGTTTGCGCCAATAGTCATTTAACGGCGAAGGGCCATAAACTCCCAAATGATCGGCCAATGAAAAAATACCAACATCTAAAGCAAAATTTTCGGTAAGGGCTCCATATGTGCGCAGCGCAAGCTGAGAAGCTTCGCCATACGCATACATGCTTCTGCTTGGCTCCATATGCAGTTTAGTTATACTCGCTGCATATTCTTGAGACGCGCCGGATGCGCGCATTCGTTTCATAATGCTCCGCGCTATCGGTTCGCCTACTTCGGGATGATTCGGAAAAGAAAAACTTCCATTTTGTTTACAGTGTATGGTGTGTGGTTTGGCGATATCATGCAGAATAGCCGCCATTTTCATATGGATAAATCTGGTATGGCCGTCGGCGTATGGCTGTCGCAGATACTCCAAAACGGCGGTATTATAGCTGTCAAATCGCAGCCCAATGGGGTGCGGCGGGCAGATTGCGTCGGTTTGTTCCGCAGAAAGGATATCATCAGATAACCCGGCGCGCAAATATTCGGGAAGTTTATCAGTGAAATCTAAAACCGCCATTATGTGGTCAAAAACCGTATAATAATGCAGTCTGCCTTGCCTCACTCCGCGGCAAGCGTCTAATTCAGGGATAATTTGCAGTAACCCACCCAGCGCATCCAGCGCTAAAATCGGTTGCGCGCCGGTTCCTTCCTGTTGCAGCAGCAAAAAAAACTCACCGGCAATCCGCGAAGAGGCATGGCGCATTATCTGCCCGGCAGAGGCATGCGCCAAAGAGATAAGGTTTGCGTCAAATGTTAGCTGCAAGCGGCTTTGCAGCCTTGCCGCGCGCAAAATTCGCAGCGGATCATCCTGAAACACTGTTTGCGAAACGGGACGCAACATTCGTTGGGCAATATCTTGCGCGCCATGAAATGGATCGATAGCGCGCATATCCAGCTCCGGAATGTTGCACTGCATCACAGAAAAAAGCGTTTCGCGCGCCGCGGTCAGCGCAATAGCGTTCATGGTAAAATCGCGCATCGCCAAATCCTCGGCAATGGTGTCACCACGCATACGCGCAATATCCAATGTTACTGCTGATTCCGGCAGTGTCATACGAATAACATCGCCGGTTTTATGAAGAGATGCGCGGTTTGCGTGCAATGCGCCTGCAAGTTTTTCAGCCAGCGCATCAGGGTTGCGGGTAACCAAATCAATATCTTTCGGCGATGTATGCATAAAAGCGTCGCGCACAGCGCCACCGGTTATCCAAACAGAATCTTGATAAGCGTCTAGCGTCTCTGCTATGCAGTTGAGATTTTCTTCAGTCAAAGCTTATGTTTCTCGATTCTCTCGTTTTCCGCGGAACAGCCGCAAAGGAGCCTGCAAAATTGCAGTTCGTATAAGTGAACTGCGCAACGCTCTCCATTTTTGTATTATAGCAAATGACTGATGCTCTGTACCGTTACCCCATTTTTCTTCCACATATTGTGCGGTAATTTCATTAATAGTTGTGGCGTGCTCGGGCAATTTTTGTGAAAGCGCCGCGCCAAATTCACTTGCTGTTTGGGAAGGAACCACCCGTATCCCTGAATACCTGCCCAGCACCGCCATTCGCCAAAACAATGCTCCTATTGGTGAAAGGCCGCGCGCCAGCAATTTTACCCAGAAAAACAGCCCGATTGCCACTAAAAGCAGCAGCGCAAGAATCCCGCTGAGTGAAAGATATTCCACCGAAGTAACTTTGGTCGCCGGCGGAGTTTTTAGCGGCTTAACCGTTGTTCCCGGAACCGGTGTTACTGCAGGCGGTGTTTGCTGCGGAGCCGGCGATTTTGTGCGGGTTGGCGGCTTAGCGACAGTCGTACTTCCCTTGCCGGTAGTTGGCGGAAAACGGTAAAATCCGGAATACGACGGGGTCGGTTCAAAGTTAATCCAGCCATAACCAGGGAAATAGACCTGAGTCCACATATGGAAATCGGAACCGGCAACGGTATAAACCGCTGTTTTGGAATTCAGTGTTCCCGTGGTAAATCCCTCCATCACCCGCGCAGGATAACCCAAAGATCGCGCCATAATGGCCAAAGTTGTCGCATACCATGTGCAAAAACCAGATCGTGTTTGCAGCAGCCATACGGCGGCGTCTGTATTTGCCGGCGCATCGGGATTTGAAATCGAATACTTAAAGCCATTTTCCGGAAATTGGAAGAACTGCACCATCGCATATACTTTATCATACATATTTGAGTACGGCGCCACGATTTGGTTGACGGTAGTGCGCAATGATTCCCCTTGCGCGCCGTTTAAATCTTGCGGCAGCTGGGTATATTGCTTTAAAAACGCCGTCGGATAGAGATTTTGCGCGATCGCTTGCGGAGATCCCGGATCCGGCTCCGATTCAAGCTGCGCGTTTGACGCATTCGATACATAAGAAACCGTTTGGAGTGTTTCTTTGGCCTGCAGCTTTGGTTGCGCAACCCACGCGGTATAAGACCCAATAGTGTCACCCGGTATCAGCCCAATTCCATCACTTTTAACGTTAAGAGGAATATTTACCGAACCGGGTTCACCAACGGTAAACAAAAAATTGCCTGATGGGTAATTCACTAACGTAATATTTGTTGCTACTTTGGAATATACTGTTGTTTCCGGCTGAATTAGTGTGTTTGGGGCAACAGGATAGTTTTTTTGCGGCGTTTGCGTCCATGTGTGGCCGTCAAACTGATCGAACGCTAAGCCTTGCAAATAGGTGTTTGTAATATCATTAGATGTATAGGTAAAGAACGTTGTATTAGATAATGTAACGTTTCCGGTTAAAGTAACGGAGGTTCCAAAAGAGTTGCTGGTTGAACCTGAGCCGCCGGATACAAAAAATATTTTTTGAAACTGATTCTGAATTGCGGTGTTCAATCTGGTAAGCGGTGAATTTGGGTTATTCCATAAATTTTGCAAAGAACCGTTCGCAACATTTCCGGGCATAATAATGGTTAAAAACAGCACAACTGTTACAAAAATAACACCTATTTGCGAATAGTCCCATGTAATGTCGCGCGCCAAACGCAAATGTTTTTTCTTCCAAATTCGCTGCAATTCTACAAAATTAAAGCGAATCAGCAGCAATAACGCGGCCGCGATAAAAAACGCCATATAATAAAATTTGGAGTCTGTAGCGTAATTCAAGTTGACCAACAGCACAATGCAATTTGCTAAAACCGCCAGCCAAGGGTTGCGGTTACGCAAAATCATCCACATGGTTATGTATCCCAACAGCAAGGTAAGCATAGCCAGCAGCAGCAGGAATATTGCGGAATCATTGCTTGCGTGTCCTGAAGTAACGATATTTATCCATAGCGTTAATCTGGAAAGAATAGCAGAAATATTGCCTTGCGCATCTGTTCGGGCAGTTACATATAAACTATATGCGGCGCCGATAAGGAGCGCCAGAATATCAGAAATCCATTGCGGAATGCGTTTCGCCTTAGAAAATACAAAACCCATCAGCGAGCCAAGCAAGGAAGTTCCGGTAATGAGGGATATACCCGAAGCCCACTGCATACTTTCTGTGGCGCCGATAACTATCTGCGTCATAATAACAATCAGTAGAATGGTAAACCAACCTTCTGCCGGCTGCAGTGAGATAGTTTTTGATGGTTTTTTTTCGGCCGGAGCGGCTGAAAAAGTTTGGTATGACATATGCGCCACATACCTTTCTATGATGAAACTCCGGTTTCTAAAGCGTGAATAATATCGGAATCTTTTCGGATATGCACAAATGGAATATTTGAAAGACGTAAACTATGCAAAAAAGGTTCGCTTTCAGATCCGCTGTTCATAAAACTGGCGGAATCTAGCGCCACAAAATAAGGTTTTACACCATGCCGCATAATGTTCTGCGCGCTTTCGGTTATCTGCAGATCGATGGAAGATGTAACAATAATAACGCTGCTGTTCCGGCGTAAAATCGAAGATACCGCGGCCAGCGTCACTTTCAGCGGCATCGTTTCGCATGGCGCCGCAATTGCCAGCAGATCCATAATTTTATTATTTTGCCGTCTGCCGCGATCCGGTGGCAGAACTGTTTTCTGTGAATCGTTGATGATGAATCCAACGGAAAGATCGGAGCGAATAAAATACTGCGCCAGGGACGCCGTTATGGTAACGCTGTATTCCACAGTTGAAATATCGCCTTCACCGGCCTGTATGTTTTCATCCATATCCAGCATCAGCCAAATATCAATAGTAGGGTCCAGCTCAAATTCTTTTACCATTAATTGTGATTGCCGCACGCTGATGGGCCAATGTATGCGCGACAGCGGGTCTCCGGGGAGATATTCGCGCAATGTAACCACGTTGGTAGATACTTGCTGGGTGCGCTGCTGATTCTTGCCTCTGCCGATACTTTGCCCGGGAAACAGGGGAAAATCTTTTATTGGAAGTATTTTGGGCAGCACCAATATTTCGGCGGATTTATTTAATATCTGTGTGCGCTGATATAACCCCAAAGGGTCGCCGGTGGTGATACGAACCGGCCCCAACTGGTAGCGGCCCCGGCGCGAACATAAGGTGCGCAGGCGCCATTCTATCCGTTTGCGGGCGCCGATGCTGGTAACATAGCCTTTTTCGTGGCCGGGCAAAGTTGAATCATCATTAATTTGCGCCCATAATTTAGGCAGCCATGATCGATTTTCTAGAATAATGCTTTCAGCAATCGTTTCACCGGATTGAATTCGCGCCGGGGTATTTGATCGGTTAACGCGCAGGCCCGATGTGCCTCGCAAAATAAAAAATACCGCAATAACCGTAGAAAACAGCAGCGCATAAAAAATTGCCGACATCGGCCGCCAGCCGGTTGCAAAAGTAACTATTCCAGTAATGATGATTGCAATATAGATTTGCCATTTGCGGTGGAAAAACTTTTTCATATGCAGCCTTTAGCGCCGAGCTGCCGGGCTGTCCGGCGCATGAGCAGTAAAGATAGCGTCGGTTAAAATAGTTTCGATGATTTCCGCAGGATCGTTGGCGGAATCGTTTTTAGGAATGATACGATGCGCCAAAATTGGCCGCGCCAGCGTTTTAATATCATCGGGAATAACATAATTGCGGCCGCGCATAGCCGCCAGCGCCTGCGATGTGCGGTAAAGCGCCAGCGAACCGCGCGGGCTGGCCCCCAAATACGCTTTGGGATGGCTGCGCGTTGCCGATACAATATCAACAATATATTGCGCTATCTCACGCTTTACTAAAATATTTTTTACTCCCGCCTGAGCGTTTTCCAGGTCTTGCGCTGATACTACCGCGCTTAACGATTCAATAGGCTGCTGAAACTGCTGCTGCTCTAACACTAAAATTTCGTGCGCAGGGTCGGGATACCCAAGCTGAATATTCATCATAAACCGATCCAATTGCGCTTCAGGCAAGGGAAATGTGCCTTCATACTCAATGGGATTTTGTGTCGCCATTACAATATATGGCTTAGGCAGCTGATAGGTTGAGCCGTCAACCGTAACTTGGCGTTCTTCCATGGCCTCCAGCAGGGCTGATTGTGTTTTTGGCGTAGCGCGGTTAATTTCATCTGCCAGCAGAAATTGCGTAAACAATGGCCCGGGCCGATATTCAAAATTGCCAACTTTTTGATTAAATATGGTTACACCGGTTACGTCGGCAGGCAGCAGATCCGGCGTAAATTGAATTCTTTTATACGAACAGCTAATAGATTTGGCAAGCGCGCGCGTAAGCATGGTTTTACCAACACCGGGCTTATCTTCAATTAATATATGCCCTTGGCTGAAAACGGAAATAATAGCAAAACGCACAATATCATCTTTGCCGATTATCACTTGGTTTACATTCCTCAGTATTTGTTCTGCCGCAGATTGAATAAACTTTGCCGCTGCAACAGACGGATCTTCTTTTAGCATAGCGCGTTTTGCTCCTCATCAATACATCAATTTTGTTACGAATCCCAGACATAGAAACCCCTTCCTTGAGGAATGGGGAGGAATGCCTGCCCGCCATCCGGCGAAATTTTCTTGCTTAGCAAAACAGGAAAATCATCCGATAACGGTGTGATTTTTGCAATATTTTTTATAAAAAGAAACAGTTACTTTATTAGACATGGTATTGGAATAAAGTGAGACATATTTAGTTAAACCTTCTTATCACTGCGGATGTAAATAAGGTCAGGCAGAAACCTGCCAACGTAAATAAGATCGCAAAATATATTCCAACCGTAATTGCGCCGGCGCGCAACTCATTTGCGCTGAGTATCGGACAATATTGCGAAGCCGCGCACGCCGAATGGTTATAATAAAAACCTACCCACGGCAGCATAGCAACAATCCATTCACCAACAGCGGCGCTGAATCCGGCAATTGCCCCTACGGCGCTGGCCCTGCGATACCTGTTTGCCCAAAAAATCATTGCTGCAGTTAAAAGTACACCAGCAATACCTGCCAGCGGGCGCGCAAAGGAAACTGTGTTCAATGAAAAAAGAGTATGCCAATAATCACCGACAGCCGCATATACCAGAAGAGGACCTATGAACAGACCTATAAATACTGAAAGGATAATTCCCCCAATACCTAACATTCGCATGAATAAATACCCCCACACAGAAATAATTTCAGCCTAATCATACGCTATATACAATAATTTGCCAATATGAAACAATATTTGGTTTTGATAAAAAGCTAATTTTTGCCTGTTCCGCACACGGATAATGGATAAGATATACCTGCGTAATCAGGGATACGTAAGGGGCGGATGCCCCTTGTGCGGGGTTTGGGGCGCCTCCCAAAAAATTATTATTTTAAACAATATCCCCACAGAAATATTGGCGCCAAGGTGGCCCCGAAACGAACACCACACGATGAATCGTGTGGCTTGTTTCCCCACCTCCACCCATGTGTACCGTGCAGTGGTTGTTCAACAACAGGCGCCATGGGATCCTCAATGTACTCCGCTCTGTTAGTCTTCATCCTGATTAAAATAGTAAAGTTCATAATCGTGTTCTGCGCTGATAGAAAAAGCTTAGGAGCAGCCTTAGTTCCTGCGCAAGACACCCACCTTGCAAATTTTCAATATACATATGTTATTCCAGCGCTAACCTGCAAAACAGGCAGATTAGGCGCCATGATACTGCGCTATTGCAGCAGCAGCTTCTTCATAAGAAACTGCGCCAAGATTTTGCAGGAACTGCTCGCGGGCCGCCAGCTCTGCCGCAAATTCTTCTGCGGATAGTCCGGCCCAAGCGCAAATAGCCGCCAATGTTTGCGGATTCGGCGCGGTAAAAGAATCGTCTTCCTGAATCCATGAGGTAATTAATTGTGGCTTGGCTTTGCCTGATGTTTGCGGTATATCAGGAGATATAAAGTGGGTGGTCAGCCAGCGGCGCTGCGGCGGCCAATCTAATCCGGTCAGCCCAATGTTAACGATCAGGCGCACGCCGGCAATATCAGATTCCGGCACATGCAAGTCTGTACGCAGCATGGCCATTACATCGGTGATTGTATCAGCGTGGCACGATGTGGCAATTGAATATCCCTGTTGCGTTAGGTGAAATAGTTGTTTAGCGTTAGATCCCCACATATAAATGGTCAGATGATCACTGACTTCATTAGCCAGAACCGTGGTTACTGCAGGGGTAGTTTCCTGCACAAACGCAAAATCTTCATACATGCCGATGGTATATATCATTTCGCTTCCGGCCGGCAGAAACGGCAGCAAAGCGTTCATGGTAGTGGTTTTGCCAACTCCCGGGGTTGGATCGGTCGGCCCGGATATAATAAACGAAGCTTTTCTTGCAACCAAGGCCCATACGATTGCCGCGGTTTGCAGATTTACGCTGCCAAGCTCAATTAATTCGGGAACCGAAAGCCGCTGATATGATTCATAGTGCAGCATATATCGATGCCGCGGATTTTGTGCGTCAAAATACATCATATGTGTTTCTCCATCAGGCGCTTTCACTAAAATGTGCAAGAGATTCTTCATCAGGCGCTGTTTGCGCACCGGTATTTCCATAACGCAGGCTGCAACCCCGATATGAGTCGAGAGATTAATGAAAGTTTTTGAACATGATAAAATGATAAAGACTATAAGCAAAATGCTTTTTATATTATACACATTTTCGGGACTGCTTGGCGCGTATTTTGACATTGTAAAAGGTAAAAAATCACAATATGGCTGTATCGAATTTGAAACAGACACAAACATCTGCTACGGAATGCACGCAAACAACTGCGCAAAACGATTTCAACATCGAGACAAAATATACTCTTGAATTATATGTTGGCTTTGCTTGTGTGGTTATCGGCTATATCAGCTCTATTTTTAACACCGGCGGCAGTTCGGCCGGCATAGCGGCGCTGACGGTAATCAATATTGGGTGGGGAATATTATTTTTATGGGCTGCAATAAAGCATGAGGTTCCCGATAACATATTTGCTATTGTGGGTATTATTTTGTTTGGCTCTGCCGCGGCGTTTATTTTGCCCTTAGGCATTCCTTTCGACTGGCTGCTGGTGTATGTTACTATTGGCGAAGTGGTTTTTTATTACAACAAAACGCAGTCGCTGATTCTTTCCGGTATCCTTGTTGTATTGGTAACGATCGGTTTAATGCTTGATCCCGCATTCAATATACAAGCATTGTCTACCGAATTGCTGCAAATATACGCCGGCTTTATTTTTGTGTATGCGTTTTCCTATGTTTCGCGCAAAAATATTACGGAATCACAAAATAATAAAGTACTGCTCATGGAACTGCAAGCTGCGCATAAACAGCTGCGCGATTACGCTATTCAATCCGAAGCATTAGCGGTAACACGCGAAAGAAACCGTATAGCGCGCGATATTCACGATTCGCTTGGCCATTATCTTACCATTCTTGCGCTGCAAATTGAGACCGCGCTAAAGCTGCATGAGCAGCGCAGCGCCAATGGAGAGCAGCTTCAATCGGAACTGTTCATGGCGCGTAAAACGGTATCGGAATGCGCACGCGCTGTTCATGAATCGGTGATAACGCTGCGCGTGGAAGAATCTCAGCCGCAAACATTGCAAGATTCATTAGAAGAATTAGCGGCGCAATTTGAATTGGTTCGCGGTGATATTACATTGGCGCTAGATATTGTTATTGCGGAAGAGCCGGATTTAGAGGCAAAAATGCTGTTGTTTCGCTGTGTGCAAGAAGGGTTGACGAATATTCGGAAACATTCGGTTGGCGATAGAGCGCTGGCGCGGGTGCGTTCCGATAACAGTGTATGTGAAGTAACAATTATTAATAATGGCGGCTCTGCGCAAACTGCGGAAACCACAGTCGATTCAGCGGGTATGGGGCTGATTGGGTTGGCGGAGCGAATAAAGGAACGTGACGGCAGCTTTTCGGCGAATTTCGACAGCGCAGGCAACTGGCGCATGGCGGCGCAATTTTTGCGTTTACAGGCATAGGTGGTATTTTTATGGAACAGCATACAGATGTACATATTATTGTAGTTGATGACCAGCGATTGGTGCGGGAAGGGTTTAAAAAACTGCTGGAACTCACCGATCCGCACATATTGGTAGACGCTGTTTGCGCACATGGCGCCGAAGCGCTGCAAACACTGGCAAATATGGAAGCGCAGCGCCAAATTCCCGATATAGCGCTTTTGGATATTCAAATGCCGGTTATGGACGGCATAGCAGCGACTCAACATATTACGGAACGCTGGCCGCAGATAAAAATTATTTTATTAACCACTTTTGACGCCGATGATTTGATTTTAGCAGGTTTGCGCGCCGGCGCGGCAGGATATCTGCTGAAAGATTCCGCGCCCGATGATTTAGTGGCGGCTATCTATGCGGTGTACCATGGCGAAACATCGCTGCAGCCGGCAATTGCCGCAAAGGTAGTGCGCCGCGCTCTGCAAAACAGCGCGCCGGCCCGCGCCGAAACCACCGCGCCAAATGAGCTGACCGAACGGGAAAAAGATATTTTGCGCTGGCTGGGAAAAGGCGCATCGAATAGAGAAATGAGTGAAACATTATTTATCACTGAAGGCACTGTAAAAAATCATGTGTCAAACATTCTTGCGAAACTCGGTTTGCGAGACCGAACACAAGCCGCGTTATATGCCCGCGAGCATGGAATATAGAATCTGCCGATTATAGAGCAGGATATTTTGGCAAGCAGGAAAAAGGTCCCATGAAAATAGGAGCTTTTGGCGCTGGACAATAATAGAACATATACACTATGATATAGTCACATCAAGATATATGAGGTGTGAAAAATATTCCTAAGAAGAAATATAGGCAAATGTTGACAAAAAACAACAGATATGATATCATAGAAGCATGAAATTAAGTGAGTATGCTAAAAAACTAGGAGTGTCTTACCGCACGGCTCATCGCCTCTGAAAAGCGGGGAAGCTGGATGCATAGCAACTTCCCACAGAGACCGTCATTGTTCAGGAGCATAGCAAGCCTGTGGTGAGAGTAGCAGTCTATGCACGGGTTTCTTCTGCGGAAATGAAATGTCTTTTAGAAACTCAGGCAGAACAACTGGTTCAGTATTGCGAAGCAAAGGGCTATCAGATTCATCAGATCGTCAAAGAGGTGGCATCTGGGGTCAATGACCAGTAGCGACCGAAGTTTTTAGCCTTGCTTGCGGATACCACCATTACCACAATAGTAGTGGAACACAAAGATCGGGCCACGCGATTTGAGTTTCATTATATTGAAACCTTATTAGAGAAGCAAGGAAGACAGATTGAAGTGGTCAATCTGGCAGAGAATGGCAACGAGGATTTGATGACCGATCTGGTCTCCATCATAGATAGTTTTAGCGTACGACTCTACGGATATTGCAAAGCCAAACGGAAAATTGAACAAGTCATTCAAGCATTGACCAGTGAAGAAAGCGAGTGCAGCCAGGATGCAATTAGTGGAGCAACACCGGATTGACAAGCATGATCCGCGCTGGAAATGCATCGATCCGGCTGCCTTTGCGAGCAAGAATCTGTACAATGCTGTTCTTTTCCTGAAACGACAGGCTTTTATTCATGAGAAGAAGATCCTCTCGCTCTCTGCAGTCTATCATGCAGTGAAGAACTCTCCTGAATACCGTGCTCTTCCTGCCAAAGTATCCAATTGGGTCATCCAACAGGTATTCGCTGCCTGGAGCAGTTATTTTGCTGCTTGCCAAGCATTTGAGAAAAATTCAGCCAAATTTCTCGGACATCCTAAACTGCCGCAATATCTGGACAAAGATGGCCGCAATCTGCTGTCGTATGAAGATAAAGCCTTCAGCCGGAACAAGAAGAATGCTGGTCTGATCCTTCCTTCTGGACTGGATATTGTAGTACAAACCAAGCAGTCACGGGAACGAATCGCCATGGTACGAATCGTTCCCAAGTCCACGCATTATGTTCTGGAAGTTGTCTATGAAGCGCAGCAGCAGGCTCAGGTACAGTCGAATTTTGTAGCGAGTATGGATATTGGGATAAATAATCTTGCGGCGATAACAGCAAACAAGCCAGGTTTCCGGCCTCTTCTTGTTAACGGTCGTCCACTGAAAAGCCTCAACCAACACTATAACAAGGTTCGTGCTGAGCGGCAAGCACATCTTCCAGGCAAACAGGAAACCTCACGGTATCTTGATCAGGTCACCGATAAGCGAACCCGCTCGATCAATTCCTATTTGCATACAGCCAGCCATGCCATAATTGAGCTGCTGGTTCATGAACAAGTAGGCACTCTTGTGATAGGCAAAAATGATTTTTGGAAGCAACGAGTGGAGATGGGGAAGAAAAACAACAATCGTTTGTCTTTCTTCCCCATGCCCGGTTCATTGCGATGCTGCACTACAAGGCAGAACTGGTCGGGATACAAACAATTTTGGTGAATGAGAGCTATACAAGCAAATGCTCATTTCTTGATCTTGAACCACTTGAACATCATGACCAGTATGTCGGCAAACGGTCAAAACGGGGCAAGTTTGTCACGGCGACTGGACGGATGATCAATGCCGATGTCAATGGGAGCTACAACATCATGCGCAAAGCTGATCCTTCTGTCGTCGCACAAGGGACCGCCGCATTCTTGCTCACTCCCACATTTCTCTCCTTTCCTGACCGGAAACAGGATCGGAGTAAGCAGATTCCTAAAAAGAAACTGCTTCACAAGTAGCACGCTGAATTCAGTAGGGTGTCGTGGCTGTTGCAGTCAGCCTGCCACAAAGGCGAAGACCGACCAAGGCAAATAGCATATTTGTCTATACTAAGGGATACTGTTATAACTTATGTTGTGCATAATCCAAATCAATAAACAAAAAACGCAATCTGCCCGCGGATGTGCTGCAATAGCGTCCATCTTCGCAAACCACTATCGCTATGTTTAGCATTATAGATTGCAATAATTTTTATGTATCGTGCGAGCGCGTTTTCCGCCCGGATCTAGAACATCAGCCGGTTCTGGTAACAGGTAACAATGACGGATGCATTATTGCGCGCAGCAACGAAGTAAAGGCCCTAGGCATTGCTATGGGCGCGCCGCTGCACACTATTCGGCCGCTGATACAGCGCCACCAAATAGCGGTATTCAGCGCTAACTATGCGCTGTATGGCGATATGTCGCAGCGAGTTATGCGCGTGATTGAAGAACAGACAAGCGGCGCTTTAGAAATATATTCTATCGACGAGGCGTTTGTAAAACTGAACACATCGCCGGCGCAACTGGAACCACAAGCGGCGCATCTCAGGTCTATAGTAAGGCAGCAGACGGGAATACCGGTTTCTATTGGGATAGCAGCAACAAAAACACTGGCAAAACTGGCAAATACATGCGCCAAAAAACTACCAACAGGCGTTATTTCCCTATCAGATGACCATTCAATAGACGAATTGCTGCGGGTTATGCCGGTAGATGAAGTATGGGGCATTGGCGCAAAACGGGCGGAATGGCTTATCGGGCAGGGAATTCGGACTGCGTATCAGCTGAAATGCGCCGATCCTGTGTGGATACAGCGCCATTTAACAGCGCCGGCCGCGCGAATTGTGTGGGAATTGCGGGGCGTTTCCTGCTTGCCACTAGATGCAGATCCGGCGCCGAAAAAAGAGATTTGCACTTCACGCGCTTTTGGCAAAGCCATTCAAAGTGAGCAAGAACTGGCGGAAGCAGTTGCATTCTATACCAGCCGCGCGGCGGAAAAATTGCACAAGCAGGGCGGATTAGCCAGCCTGATTACCGTATTTTTGCACACAAATCCATTTCAGCCAGATTTGCCACAATACGCTGCGCACTGCAAGGTACCCCTGGCAGAGCCAACCGGCAATGCCGCTGAATTGATAGCGGCGGCAAAACGCGGATTGCGGCAATGCTATAAGCAGGGCTATTTCTACCATAAAGCAGGTGTTATTCTTTCACAAATTACCTCCGAAACAATGGCGCAAGGCACGCTGTTTCCACTTGCAAGGGACTCGCGAGATGAGCGCTTGCAAGCGGTAGTAGATATCATTAACCGCACATATGGACGCAATACCATGTATCTGGCGGCGTGCGGCACACAACGCACATGGCAAATGAAGCAAGGTCGCCGAAGTCCGCGATATACCACATCATGGGATGAACTGCTGAAAGTGTGACGAATCCCAGAATCCTCCACACAATTGGCCGGATTATGAACTTTACTATTTTAATCAGGATGAAAACCAACAGAGCTGAGTACATTGAGTGCCCCATAGCGCCTGTTGTTGAACAAACACTGACCGGCTACACACGGGTGGAGGTGGGGAAACAAGCCACACGATTCATCGTGTGGTGTTCGTTTTGTGGCCATTTGGCCGCCAATACCGCGCCGGAGCAAAAGCATCACCCCATATCGTTTGTTTTAGAGCATACGCCTCGCGGTCACACCTAAGGCAATGCAATCCGGTAGGGGCGACCCTAGCGGTCGCCCTTGCTGCTCGGCTACCAATATTTCCCATCGGAAAAATTAAAAAAGATTTTGGGGACACCCCAAA
>JAJYBV010000059.1 GCA_021778805.1 Chloroflexota bacterium
GTTTTGTGGCCATTTGGCCGCCAATACCGCGCCGGAGCACAAGCGCCACCCCATATCGCTTGTTTTAGAGCATACGCCGCGCGGTACACATTGAGGCAATGCAATCCGGTAGGGGCGACCCTTGCGGTCGCCCTTGCCACTCGGCAATCACTATTGCCCTGTGAAAGATTTTCATAAAAGATGATTTTGGGGACACCCCAAACCTCGCGCAAGAGGCTGCTGCCCCTTATGAATCCCCATGTGTGCCGTGCGGTATTTGTTTAAAAAAAATATTTTTGGGGACACCCCAAACCTCGCGCAAGGGGCTGCTGCCCCTTACGTATCCCCATGTGTGCCGTGCGGTGGTTGTTTATAAAAAGATATTTTTGGGGACACCCCAAACCCCGCGCAAGGGGCTGCTGCCCCTTACGAATCCCTGCTTTTGTGGCCAGGAGGCGCGCTATTGTTGGAAGAGCTATTCCTTGCTTTATCCTCTGAACGTAACTTGTTTTCCGCTAAAACATTTGCTAGCCGGCTTTCCAAAAATGAGAATAATCGGCAGAAAAAATTTTTCACAAGAGTATACTGAATGTAAGGTTATGGAACTTTTTCCTGCATGGGGGATATGGATAGTCCCTTATACGAGGTGGCTAAAGTTCTGCCCATGTGGCATGAGGATATACTAAAACATTTTTAAGTAAAAGTGTTCAGCAGAAAGGATTCAGATATATACCATATGATAAACGGTTCAATCGATGAATTATTGGTTCCCTTAAAGCAGCGGCTGCAAACGTTAGAGGAAGAAAATCGCCAATTGAGGGCGCAATTAACGCAGGTGAAGCAAGAAGTGGCTAATTTGCGGCAAGGTATCGGCATTACGGTGTATATAGACGGCAAAGCAGTTTTAGGCGGCACATCGGCAGCCACGCCGGATATTGTTTCAGCTAATACAGCCACTCCGCAATCTGTGTACGCAGGATCCGGTGAACGGCGTTTTGGTTCTTATAACGCAATGCAAAATAAAGCGCCGGTTTCGCCGGCAATATTTCCGTCTGCGCCGAAAGTTCCGGCGCCAATATCGCAAAATGATTCTGTTACAGATGAAAATTCAAGCAATTCGCCGTTCGCCGATATGTTTTTGGATTAATTGATTGTTGGATGCGCATCATATATTGAAACTGTCCGGGTTCATTTGGAGAAGTTCGCATTTTTAAGCGCACAAAAATGTTAAAATTTTGAAAATGTGAAATTTTCCCTTATCATCCTTATCGTATTCGTGATATACTAGGTATCGCAGCAACTTCCTTTGCTGTGTTTTATCGCTAAGAGCAATTTATGCTCGTGTTACGTAAAGGAGCAAATATATGGCAACAGATTGGAACGATCCAAATCACCCAGCGCTTCAGCAATTAGCGCAATCAGATCCATCGCAGGTTTCTTCAGCAGATGCGCAGCAGGCGTTACGAGATCTGCATCAGCAGATGACTCCTGAACAGCTTCAGCCGGTATTGCAGCAATTTTATGCAAGCCTTACACCTGAACAGCGCGCGGCCGTTGCGTCTCAGTTCCACCAGGAACTTTCTCAGGCGGCGCCAACAAATGAGGCTACACAACAAGTTGTCGCAAAAATTGATCCGCAAAACGCTACGCCAGAGCAAGTTGCTGAAATGCACACGCACGCCCACGCATTCCATCCGAACACATTGGAAAAAGTTGCAATCGGCACTGCTGGCGCAGCAGCTGTCGGTGGCCTTGCAATTTTGGCGGCAAAACACTTCACCAAGAAAGCGTAATCCTAATTACGTTTTTCTCAATGCGCAATTCGCTAGTTTTGGGGCGTGAATTTATTCACGCTCCGATTTTTATACTTTCTGCTTGTACTGCTAAAATTTTCAAAGAAAACGTATTTTACTACATATGGACATGTTATCGGTTATTTTTATGGGGTCGCCCGATTTTGCCGTTCCCTGCTTAAATAGTTTGGCGAATCGCCCAAACGTTGCTATAAACGGTGTTTTTACCAGAAAAGATAAACCCGCGCAGCGTGGTCGCCGCTTAGAGTCAACACCGGTAAAACGGCGCGCCGCAGAACTTGGTCTGCCGATTTTTCAATTGGGATCACTTCGCAAAGCATCCTCATGGGATACGATCCGCGCATTGCGGCCGGATATTATTGTGGTTGCAGCGTTTGGCCAGATTTTGCCGAAAGAAATCCTTGAAATTCCCACATATGGCTGTGTGAATCTTCACGCTTCGCTGTTGCCTACATATCGAGGCGCCGCGCCAATTTCTGCGGCAATTTTACAAGGCGACCCGGAAACCGGTGTAACCTTAATGGCCATGGATGAAGGGTTAGACACCGGCGCTATTATCACGCAAAACCATATACCTATTGCCTCGGATGACACTACGGAAACGCTTACCGGCAAATTAGCAGAACTTGGCGCGCAAATGCTAGACAAACATTTGGAAGATTATATCAACGGAAAACTGCCACCGATCCCGCAAAATTCAGCAATGGCAGTTACGACCCAGCTGATTCGCAAAGAAGATGGCTGCATAGACTGGAATATGCCGGCGGAATATATAGAGCGTATGACACGCGCATATTATCCTTGGCCCGGCGCTTTTACCTTTTGGAATGATACTCTGCTGAAAATTCAGCGCGCATCGCCGCGACAAAATACGCAAAACACCGAACCGGCCGGCACAGTCATTCTGCAAGGAAAGGGAAAAAACCAGGAAATACAGATTATCTGCGGCCAAAATACTTCTTTGGCGCTGGATATTATACAATTGCAAGGAAAGCGTTTCATGCCGGCCGGAGATTTTATCCGCGGGTACCCCGCGTTTGTGGGCAGCGTGTTGCGTTCAGTAAAAAATTGAGAAGCGAATATGGTAAATACACAGGAATGCGGACCGCTGGACCTGACCAGCGCCGAACTGGCCGAGTGGCTGGCAGAGCGAAATATCCCCAAATATCGGGCGAAACAAATTTTTCAGGGTTTTTATAAGTCATTGGCTGCCGATTATGACGGTATTTCTGCGCTGCCAAAAGCGCTACGCGAGGAATTGACAACTATTGCGCCAATGTTTGAGCCGGTTATTGTGCGTGAATTGCGCTCTTCAGACGATCGCACAATGAAGCTGTTGCTGCGTTTAAGCGATGGCAAATTGATTGAAACTGCGCTGATGCTCTACCCTCCCAGCCAGCATGGCCGCAGCCGGGCTACTGTTTGTGTTTCCACTCAAGCGGGGTGCGCGTTTGGCTGCACATTTTGCGCAACCGGCCAAATGGGATTTGATCGGCATTTAACCGCTGGTGAAATTGTTGCGCAAATTATAATTTTTGCGCGCATGCTGCGCCGTGAGCCATGGAAATATCCTAAAGCTATGGGATTCCCTGCCGGAGAGATTGATCATATTACTAATATTGTGCTGATGGGTATGGGTGAGCCGCTGCATAACTATGATAATTCTATGCAAGCGCTGCGCATAGTAAACGATCCCGAAGGATTTTATTTAGGCGCTCGGCATATGACGGTTTCTACTGTAGGGGTTATTCCCGGTATTAGGCGATTGGCTCAGGAGCCTATGCAAGTAAATTTAGCTATTTCTTTGCATGCCCCCAATAATGTTATGCGATTAAAAACAATGCCTGTTGCAAAAAAATGGCGTATGGATGATTTACTGGCTGCCTGTCGCGAGTATATTCAAGCAACCGGAAGGCAGGTAACTTTTGAATATGTTTTGCTGGCCGGTATTAATGACGCATCTCAGCACGCCATTGAATTGGCTTCGCGTATGCAAACGCTGAAGCAATTTGCGCATGTTAACTTAATTCCTGTAAATGCAACGTCAGCGGAATATCGGCCGCCAACCGGCGCAGATATTGCTGCTTTCAGGACTATATTAACTAAGGCTGGCGTTTCAAATAGTGTAAGGGCTGAACGCGGAGACGATATTGCCGCATCGTGCGGGCAGCTGCGCACACGCGAAACAGTGCTCCGGCAGGCATAGCTTGTTGCGCTGCCCCTTACGAATCCCGGGATTTTGTGGCCGTGCGATGTTTGTTTTTATAAAACATAATTTGGAGACACCTCAAGCCCTGCGCAAGGGGCATCCGCCCCTTACGAATCCCGGGATTTTGTGGCCGTGCGGTGTTTGTTTTAAAAAAACATAATTGGGGACACCCCAAACCCCGCGCAAGGGCATCGGCCCCTTACGAATCCCGGGTGGTTTTGGTTAGATTTTCGATGCGCAGTTCCGGGATATCATCTCCGGGGGTAAATCCGCCGATTTGCGCATAGAATGACAGCTCGGCCTCAAAAGATTTTTTGTTATTTTCTGCTTTTCTGAACCCGTGCCCTTCGCCGGTAAAATAAAGAGCGGCAACCGGAACACCTTTTTCAAGCAAAGCTTGTTCAATTTTTTGTGTTTGGTTGGGCGGAACTACTTTATCATCCAAACCTTGCAGCAGCAGTGTTGGCAGGTGTATTTTATCGGTATGGTGAATAGGTGACCTGTCGATAAATAATTGCGGATCCGTTCCTACAAGCATATCGATATCATGCGATTCAAATTTATGCGAATCTTGTTTCAGCAACTCTAAATCGCTCACACCAAAGTAACTGGTTCCTGCTGTAAATACATCGGTAAATGTCAGCGCGCATAAAACCGTATATCCGCCGGCGCTGCCGCCGGTTATAAAAACGCGCTTAGGATCTGCAAGGCCGGCTTGCGTAAGATAACGCACACCGTTAACACTATCTTGCAAATCTACCACACCCCATTGGCCCAGAAGCCGGTCGCGATATTCTCGGCCATAGCCGGTGCTGCCGCCGTAATTCACATCCAGCACTGCAAATCCGCGCGAGGTCCAGAATTGTACGCCAAGGCTTAAGCTGCTGCGCGCCGCGCTTACGGGGCCGCCGTGACATTTTACCAGCAAAGGAGGCAATTCACCTGCAAGGGGCGTGTATTCCGGATTTTGTGGCGGATAATAAAAGGCAAACGCGGTTTTGCCGTTTTCAGTTGGATATTCCAATGATTGTGCGCGGGAAACATAGGCCGGTTCGATGGCGATTGGTGTTGTTTTTAGTATGGTTTCGGTTTTGTTGGTTTGCAGATCCAGTAGATAGAGCGCATTGGGTTCGGCGGTGTCGGCGGCAGTGAAAAGAACGTGTTCACCAAAAACGGCAAATGAATTAACTGACTGCGCTGCCGGCAGTTGCGTTAATGTTTTGGTTTCAAGATCTAACGTTGCGAAATGCGATTCGCCTTGAACAATATATGTTACTAGCATTTTTTTTGCGCTGAGAAACGTATATGTTTCCATGCCAAAAACCCATTGCGGCACGCCAAATTCTGCATTCATCGGCAAAATGTTTTCTAATGCGCCGTCATTTTTCAGTGTGTAGAGATTCCACCATCCGCTGCGGTCTGAAACAAAATATAGCTTGCCATCGGGAGACCAGCTTGGCTGAAAGATCGATTCATTATCGCCGGCAATTTCCTGTAAGTTGCTAAAGGTTCCATCATGTTGAATATCTGCCATCCACAAATGTGTGCCATCCCAAGGCATATTCGGGTGACGCCATGTTAAAAAGACAATTTTGCTGCCATCGGGGCTTAACCGTGGAGTGGAATAAAAATCCCAGCCTTCAGCCAAAATCGTTCCTGAATTAGGGGCTGAAAGATCTATTCCCACCAAAAAATTCTGCGCTTCTCGGCTGGGATTAGCGTGATCTTCACAAACGGCAATAAGTCTATTGCGGGATGGATCCATAACAAAATCGGCGTATCTGCGTGTTCCGGCAATTGTAACCGGTGTAATACTGCCGTTGGATGATGAGTAAAGGACGTTATCTGAAAAATTAGAAAAATAAATGGTGTTGTCGGCAATTAAATAGGCACCGCCGCCATATTCGTGAACGCGCGAACGCACGTTATATGGCGCTGCAACTATCTCTTGAATGGCGCCGGATATATCTCTGCGCATTAAAGAAATGCCGCCATCGGCAGGTCGCGCTTGTAGCCAATATTGAAAATTATTGCTGAGCGCAACAGAGTTAATGGCAATTGCTCCTGAACAAATCATATCAATAGAAATCGGAGATTTCCATGATCCATATTTTGCTGAAATCATCATATTTTCAGGCATAGGAACCTCATCTATAAGCAATGGAGAGGAAATGCCTGCTCGCCATCAAGCGAGCCTCACTTTCTGTGTTAAGCGAAACATCCATTCGATCCCGGCCCTTCCGTAGCGCTTCCAATTTGTCAGACTACCACGGGTAAGCGTAAATCTGCTGAAGGCGCTGCATATCATTTTGGCAGGTCTTCAACATAATGATATACTAGCCGATAGGGAGGTAACAAATGTATGCGGAATATTGAATTTAAAGCAGCCTGTACAAACGCTGCACAGTTTTTCGCTTTACTGCGCCTGGCGCAAGATGCGGGATTGCAACAAAGCCACGATATGCTTCAATCCGACACATATTTTCACGCAGAACATGGTCGGCTGAAACTGAGAACCATTACAGAACAAAATAGTGTCAAACATGAATTAATCGGCTATCAGCGAGCAGATAGCACGGAATCTCGGCTTAGCAATTATTTTTATTATACGGTTCCGGATGCCGGTGATTTAAAGCAAGCTTTGGCGGCGGCGTTGAGTATAGATGTGGTTGTGGAAAAACATCGGATTGTATATATGTACCATACAACCAGGGTTCATTTTGATGATGTAGCGCAATTAGGATATTTTGTGGAGTTGGAAACTGTTTTGCAAAACGACACCACACAAGATGAAGAACAATTAGGGCAAAATGAACATTTTGAAGTAATTCGTTTGCTGGGCCTAGCAGCGCTGCAGCCAATTTCCGGTTCGTATCGGGAACTGATGCTGCAAACTCAGAATAATTATAAAAATCCCTGAACGCTTTCATGTACCGCATAACCGCCACTAAAAACGGTAAAAAATCCCGTCGTGTTTAGCGACGGGATAACAGTGTTCTGCAAATAATTGCCGCCATGGCAAATTAGATTGTGTTGTGCGCCGGTTCGGTGTTTTGCATCGATGGCAGTGGTTCACCCTCTGCCTGAATAACGATAGATCCCGATTCGACCGTAAGCACAGCTTTTTGTCCAGGTGATACCAGCCCAGCCAGCAAAGCGTCTGCTAAGGCGTCATCAACAAGCGTTTGCACAGCCCGGCGCAATGGGCGCGCGCCATAAACCAAATTCGTGCCTTTGCTTAGCAATAAATTACACACGTCTTCATTATAAGCAAGCGCAACTTTTTGCTCGGCCAATCGGCGCTGTGTTTGCGACAGCATTAAATCGACAATTTGGCGCAATTGCGGTGTTTGCAGATCGTTAAACACAACAATTTGGTCAATACGGTTAATAAATTCAGGTTTAAATGCGCGTTTTAAACCTTCCATTGCTTTAGATTGCCGTTCTTGCTGCTCTTGTTCATGCGCCGATTCACTTGCAGAGCCGGCCATAAAGCCAAGACCGGATTTGCGCAATTCACTTGTCGCAACATTGCTTGTCATAATAATAATTGTGTTTTTAAAGTTGACAGTTCGACCTTTGCCATCAGTCAGGCGGCCATCATCAAGAATTTGCAGCAACGAATTGAACACATCGCTATGCGCTTTCTCAATTTCGTCAAATAAAATGACGCTGTAGGGATTACGCCGGACCTTTTCGGTTAACTGGCCGCCTTCATCGTGGCCGATATATCCCGGAGGGCTGCCAAACAATCGCGAAACATTGTGCGCTTCCATATATTCCGACATATCTACCCGAATAATGCGATCTTCTCCGCCGAACATTGCTGCCGCTAACGCTTTGGCAAGTTCGGTTTTGCCAACGCCTGTTGGCCCCATAAATAGGAAAGATCCAATTGGCCGATTCTCATCTTTCATGCCCGCGCGCGATCTGCGAATAGCCCGCGCAACAGCGGAAACAGCTTCATCTTGGCCGATAACCCGCCGGCGCAGCCTTTCCTCTAAATTGCGCAAGTTTTGCCGTTCGCTTTCAACAATTTGAGTAACCGGTGAGCCGGTCCAAAGTTCAACGATAGCGGCAATATCATTTACGCTAACCTGCAGTGGGTTTTGTGAGCCGCCATGTTTTTGCGCTTCTTCAAGCTGCTGCTGCAATTGCAATTCATTTTGGCGCAAAATTGCGGCGCGCTGGTAATCCTCACCGATAGCGGCGCTTTCTTTTTCTGCCTGAATGCGCGCGATTTCTTTTTCCAGAGCAAGAATAACCTGAGGGCCAACTTCGCCGCGTTCAATCGCCGCCAATTTAACGGAAGAAGCAGCTTCATCCATAATATCTACGGCTTTATCCGGAAGAAACCGATCGTTGATATATCTGTCTGAAAGCCGGACAGCCGCTTCAATAACCTCATCACTGATTTGCACACCATGGAATTGTTCATAACGGCTGCGCAGAATTTTCAGCATTTCAACCGCTTCTTCCGGTGAAGGCTCGCCAACCATAATTGGCTGGAAGCGTCGTTCCAACGCAGAGTCTTTCTCAATGCGCTTGCGGTATTCATCCATAGTTGTGGCTCCAATAACGCGCAATTCACCGCGCGCTAGGGCCGGTTTCAGCAAATCCGAGGCACCAACTGCGCCTTCGGCCGCCCCTGCGCCAACCAGGGTATGCAACTCATCAATAAAGAGAATCAGCTCCGGATTTTCTTTTGCTTCCTCAATAATTTGCTTTACCCGTTCCTCAAATTGTCCGCGGAACATGGCGCCGGCAACGGCAGAGCCTATACTAAGCGAAACGATACGCGCATTCAGTAAAGAGGCTGGCGCTTTGCCTTCTATAATATACCGCGCTAATCCTTCGACTACGGCGGTTTTACCAACACCGGGTTCCCCTAGCAGCACAGGATTATTTTTTTGCCGGCGGCTGAGAATAATCAGCATGCGGCGAATTTCGCGGTCTCGCCCGTATGCGGGATCCAGCTTGCCATCACGCGCCTCTGCGGTAAGATCTCTGCCAAATTGATCGATGGTTGGCGTTTTAGAAAATTTATTATTGTTCCGGCGATTGGCGCGGTTGGGCTGTTCGGGGCCACCTTGTGGATCTTGCTCATTATTCGTCCAAGCGTCAAATTTTTGAGAAGCCGGACCAAACTTGCGGTATTCATTGCGTAATTTTTCTGCGCATTCCATGCATAAATATCGCTGATCTTTATGCCCATTTATAATGGTGTCTATTCTCATGGTAGCTTCATTGCGGTTGCAATTTTCGCAAATATTCATATATGTGTATCTCCAAGGTTGTATGATGTAGTTGTGAAAAGTGTTTATATGTTCGTTTTTTCTTGCGGCGAACCGGAAATGCTGCCCGGTTTACCTTTCTGCCCAAGATGCGTTTGTGCATTATTTGGGTCGCGCCAAAGTACGCAAGATAAAACGGGGCCTTGTTTAGGCGGTCTGCCGCGTGAACGGCGGCTTGGCTGATTGTTAATGAAACAATCATATATATCGGCATACTTGCAATTTTCTCCTGCAAGTATGTTGTAATCTCTAGTCCATAAGCTGGGCATTCGCAGTAACTCAGGAAATTCTTCACGCAGTTTTCGCGCCGAATATGCTTTTATTTGCGTTACTATCGTGTGCGGCGCAATAGTTGGCGGAGCTGAAACGCTCATAAATACTGCTCCCGGCTGAATAATGATATCCGTAACGGTATAAACGCAGGATTCCTGAAATTCCAGGATCATCGTGCGCAGCCGTTCGGCTATTTCGTTATTCAAACAATCACGAGATCTGGCAGGCGCCCACATAAAATGATATGTAAGCGTGCGGCCTGATGCTTGCTGCTGCATGTTATGCCTCACTTTCTGTTACAAATTATAACGCAACAAATTAGCAATGTCAAGATGTGTCTGCTAAATGTGTAGATAAAATGATTTCGACAACATATTTATTTGCAAGGTAAAACATATTATATCGCATAACTACCGCGCAAAAACACTGGAGAAGTGTGAATATGCGCGCATTCAGCCACTACAAACCAAACTCGCCGCTAATTGATTAATTAATCATTTCATAAACGTCGCATATGGAATATTTCATGATCATTTTGTGCAATATTCAACAGAATTGTTTTTTGCATGGCCATGTTCCCTTTTGCTTGCGCTGCCGCTGAGCATTTTTCGTTACAGCGGTACTGGAATACGCCAACATAAACTTGGAATAATTGAACACAATGTGAGTGCTATATGCCTGAGTGCGCATGACTCCTCGCTTGTGGCAGAAGCAATATAAAAACGAAGGGATTGCGCATCATGATTAAGTTCCCCTTGAATATGCGCTTTCATTTGATAGCGTCGCTGTTTGGGTTCATGAAAATTATTTTGCCGGCGTTACTTTTAATGGCAAACACGGCTATAACCGGAATTCCCCGCCCGATGTTTTCATCGGTTCCATATTTTACAGTTAAACCATTGAATGTGTCTCCCAATGCGAATGGTTGGTTTAACTCTTCGATATTTATTACTCTGACTCCCGAAACTTCTCAGGATGGATCTACAACTTTTTCCAGCGTTACATACAGTGTTAGCGGGCAAGTAAATATTGCATCTACTACCACATACAATATTGCGCCAATCCAATTAACGTTTAGCAACAATGGCGTTTCAATTATTACTTACTCCGGCCAATATGCCGGCGGAGAAGTTGGCCCGTTTACATATGATGTTAATATAGATGAGAGCCAGCCGGGAATTACGGTTACATCGCCTTCCGCCAGCGGAAACTATGTCGCTGGCCAAAATATACCGGTAAATTTTACCTGTCAATCGGCAGTGCCACAGGCTGCTATTACATCGTGCAGTGGCAGCGATTCCGGTGGAGCAATTTCCTCCGGCCAAAATATTTCTTTTGCTTCTGCGGGCAGCCAAACCCTTACATTTACCGCAATAGACGCCGCAGGTAATACGGCGCAAACATCGCTTATCCTGCAAATACAAACGGCGCCGGTCAGCGTAAGTATTACTACACCGGCAAATAACGCCCAATATGTGCAAAATCAACAGGTAACAGCGCAATATACCTGCCCGGGCGGAACTTTGCCCGTTACCTGCGTTGGCTCTGCGCCATCCGGAACCGCATTCGATACTTCAAAAATCGGATCGTTTCAATTTACAGTTATTGCAACTGACGCAAATAATATTCAAGCGTTGGGCAGCGCAACATATACAGTGCTGCCATTGCCGTCTTCTACCATTACGGTTCCGGCTTCCGGCGCGGAATATACACTTAATGAAACGGTTAATGCGCAATATTCTTGTACCGGTGGCATCGCGCCGCTTGTTTGCTCCGGCAGCGCGCAAAATGGCTCTGCCATAGATACCAATTCGCTGGGCAGTCACACGTTTACAGTGACGGTCACCGACTCCCAAAATAATACGCAAACGGCGCATGTCAGTTATACAGTGGTGAATGGGCCGACTGCGTCGATTTCTGCTCCGGCAAACAACGCCCAATATGATGTAAATCAACAGGCTCAGGCGCAGTACTCCTGCGGCGGAGATCTTACACCGATTGTTTGCTCTGGAACAACAGCGTCTGGCGCATATTTTAACACTGCTTCAACCGGCAGCTATACCTATAAAGTAACCGCCGTGGATTCGCAAAATAATTCTGCGTCGGCGACAGTGACATATTCTGTTGTGGCAGATCCATCTGTTACTATTACGGCGCCGGCAAATGGGCAAGTGGTTTTGCAAAATGCGCAAGTTGCGGCGCAATATAGCTGCTCCGGCGGAGTTACGCCGCTGCTGTGCGCCGGAACTGCGGTGGACGGCGCATCGATAAGTACCGCCATCTCGGTTCGCAAACATTTACCGTAACGGTTACCGACGCCCAAAAACAAGTAGTGACTAAATCCATTACCTATATGGTTGTTCCGCCGGTTTTGGCGACGATTACTACGCCGGCGCAAAACGGCCAATATGATCAAAATGAGCAGATAAACGCAAATTATACCTGTTCCGGTGGTGTGCCGCCAATAACTTGTTCCGGACAGGTTGTAAACGGCGCGCCAATTGATACTTCGAAAACAGGAACGTTTACGTTAACTGTTTCAGCGGCAGATTCTTTGAATGGCTCTGCGAAATCAGCCGTAACATATACTGTTGTGGCGCCGCCATCTATAATTTTAACTCAACCGGTAAATGGCCAGGTGTTTTTGCAGAACACCCAAGCAACAGCGCAATTTTCTTGTTCCGGTGGCATTGCGCCGCTTACTTGCTCCGGCAGCGCGCAAAATAACACTGCTTTGAATACTGCGACGGTCGGCGCGCAAACATTTACTGTAACCGCAACTGATGCGCATAATCAAACAGTTAAAGAAATTGTGCAATATACAGTTGCCGCGGCGCTTTCCGCAAGCATTACAACACCGGCAAATAATGCGGTTTATGATGTGAATCAGCAAATTAAGGCGCAATATGTTTGCAGCGGCGGCGCTTCACCGGTTAGCTGTGCTGGCCCGGAAGCAAACGGAACTGCCATCGACACATCCAAAACCGGTACTTTTACATTTTCGGTTATGGCGCAAGACGCCGATAAAAATACTGTTTCAGCGTCATCATCATATACGGTGGTGGCAGCCCCATCTGTAACACTGACAACGCCGGCAAATAACGCGGTATATCATGTTGGCGACACTGTTACCGCGCAGTATAGCTGTACCGGCGGTTCGCCGCCTTTGCAATGCACAGGGACCGCTGCAAATAACGCGCCGATTGATACTACTGCTTCGGGGACAAAAACATTTACGGCAACTGTAACGGATGCGCAAGGGCAAACCGCAACGCAAACCACTACTTATACCGTTGTTTCGCAACTTGCCGTAAGTGTGCAGACTCCGGCGCAAAATGCGCAATATGCGCAAGGCGCTACGGTCAACGCCGCATTTACCTGCTCCGGAGGCGAACCGCCGGTAACTGAACAGCCAACTTCACCTAATAACGCGCCGATCGATACCGGCGAATTGGGGGTTCATTCATTTATTGTCATTTGTACCGATGCAGCCGGCGCAAGCGCGAAACAAACCGTTGCCTATACAGTAGTTTCACCGCAGCCAATTTTAAAAGCGCTCAGCCAGCAATTATCGGCGCTTGGAGCAAACGCGGCCGCTGTAAATGTTGTTGGATCAAATTTTACTCAGCAAACATCTTTAACTTGGAATGGTTTAACATTGCCAACAATTTATATTTCACCAACACAACTTACGGCAAATATTCCCGGCGGAAATTTAGCAAATGAACAAATTGCGCTCGTTTCCGCGGATACTGCTCCGCCCGGCGGGGGAATATCTGCGCCAATAGGGTACGCTGTTGCAGGGAACGGTTCCGCAAACATATTGGCGGATACCGGCGGTGTTTCTACCGGCGGATTAATAGATATCACTGCAGGAACAACTGCCCAAGATTCGGCGGAATTCAGCGCTTCCGGACCCGGCTCTGCCGCGTTGCTGGAGTTTGACCGCAACCCGGCTGTACTGCCAATTATAGGCTCAGGTTTGGGATATTTTGGAATGGCGCTGCAAAATTCCGGTGGCATAACGGCGGCAAAACTAACGGTTTGTGAAACCGGCGCGCAGAATATATATTGGACAACCGGCAATGAATGGGTGTTATTCAGCCAGCAGCAGCTCATTGCCTCTGCCGGATGCATTCAAGCAACGGTTACGAATACGACAACTCCAAATTTAAATCAACTGGCGAGCATATTTTTTGCGGCTGTACAACCCCTTGCGCCTACACCTACACCTGCGCCAACTGCGACGCCTCCTCCTCCGGTTGTTAACCCTACCGCAACATCTACGCCAAGCCAAGGCACGATAACGGTAATTCAGCCGGCAACACCAACTTCGCCGCCGACTTCCGGCGGGCCAACGGTGATTTATGTTACGCCGACGGCGACACCGATTCTGTCTCAGAAAACTACCCTGCAGCAAAATCAGCAAACAGGGCAAGGCGGATCCGGGTCAACAACGCAACCATCGGCTCCTGCGCCTGTGAGCCAGCAGCAAAGCGGCCAAAATCAGCTCTATATGATTCTGATTGCGATTATGGTACTATTGGTAATATCGATATTTGCGGCCGGCGGAGCATATTTGGTGTACTATCTGCGCAAGCGGCGGGAAATATAAATATTGATAGGTTGCAGTTAAAAGAAGCAGCGAAATCATTAGATAGCTATTGTCTGTTCAAAATGTTTGCTGCTTCCATATTTGCGACTAACAAAAAATTGATATTAACAAGGGGCCGACATTATGTTCAAGGGCATGCTGATTTCTTTGGCCGATGGCGCGCAGCGCAATGAAATCCGAGAATTTTCTGAAGCGGAATTGCCGGGCGGCAGCGCGCTGGTTCGTGTTTTATATTCCGGATTAAACTATAAGGATGCGTTAGCCGTAACCGGGAAAGGAAAAGTAATCCGTGCGTTTCCGATGGTTCCGGGGATAGATTTGGCCGGTGAAATTATATCATCAGAAAATCCGGCGTACCGACCGGGAGATCTTGTATTGATTACCGGCAGCGGTTTAGGGGAACTGCATTGGGGTGGATATGCCCAAATGGCTAGGGTTCCATCTGAATGGCTGGTTCCAATTCCACAAGGCATGTCTGCTGAAAACGCCATGATTATTGGTACAGCCGGATTTACCGCGATGCTTTCGGTTATGGCCATAGAAAAGGCCGGAGCGTCTCCTGATGGACGAGAAGTATTGGTAACAGGCGCAACGGGAGGGGTTGGCAGCATTGCAACGGCGTTGCTGGCGCATGCGGGCTATACTGTATGCGCTGTGACCGGCAGGATGGAGCTGGCTGATTATTTGCGTGAACTTGGCGCAAAAACGGTGATAAGCCGGGAAGACGCATTGAATGCGCCGCAAAGGCCATTGGCTTCAGAGCGCTGGAGCGCGGTTGTTGATTCTGTTGGCGGCGAAATGCTGGCGTCGGCGATTCGCGCCTGCGCAATTGGCGCGCCGGTTGCGGCATGCGGATTAACCGGCGGCGCAAACCTGGCGCTAACGGTGATGCCGTTTATATTACGCGGAGTCGCGCTGCTGGGAATTGATTCTTTAAATTGTCCATATGATCGCCGGCTGCAAGCTTGGAAACGTTTGGCAGTAGAGTTGACGCCCGATGCGCTGACGGCCGTTGGCAAAACATATCCATTCAGTGAAATTGAACGGCTGAGCGCCGAGCTGATGCAGGGGCATATCCGTGGCCATGCGGCGCTGGATATGTCGCAATTTTAGTAACAGTATCCCTTAGTATAGACAAACATGATATTTGTCTTCGTCGGTCTTCGCCTTTGCGGCAGGCTGACTGCAACATCCCGGGATTCGTAAGGGGCGGCGCCTGCCCCTTACGCGGGGATTGGGGTATCCCCACTGGACACCTGAAAGACCGTCACCATGTGGTGTTTGTTTTTCTTACAAAGAGTTTTGAGCATCTCCGGAGTTGTGACAAAATTCTTTTGCGGAACTGCCGTAGCTTTAACCTTGGAAAGTTTCCCTGTAAATTACCGTCGCCTTGCAGGGTATCTTTAGGCGTGCTACACTGCAAAGAGATGATCTGTGTAGCCATTTTCCCTTGCGCTTCATCCGCAAACAATGTGGTTTCAAACAATTTGATGCGCATGGATGGTGAAAGAATCGAAGTAGCGGGATAATTTCCTCTGAGGAGTTGGTTTTTTTTATGTCTGATATTAAAGTAATGAAATTAAGTTTTGGGGCAACGGCTAATGCGGTGGATGGCGAGGCCGGCGCGATTATTGGCGCAGTGATGGAAGCCGGATCTCACAAGGTAACTCAAGCCGTTGTACTGCTTGGCGGCGGCCCCGCCGGGGTACAGGTATTAGTTCCTATTGGGTTATTTACAGATACAACAACAGAATCTGCCGATATCAGTATCACCCGCGAGGCGTTGCTGCAAACAATGGCAAAGGCCGGCGCCGCGCCATATATCAATAAAACAACTCGCGCGGAGCAAAAAAAAGGCGCAATTGGGAATATCGCTCATATTTCATTTGCTACAGATACAGGCGTGGCAAATAATATTGTCATAAAATCGGGAAACACTTTAAAGGTAATTCCGGCCGCCGCAATTGTTTCTGTGTCCGAAAACGCTAAAACGATTGAATTTGCTGACGATGATACATTGTTTACTCCATATGTTCCCGATACGGATCTGCAGGAAGCTATATATAACGCACTGTATAACTATCCCCGTTTAAGAATAGATTTGCATTCGGTGCAAATTCGCGCTATTGATGGTGAAGTTTGGCTGACCGGATTTGTTTCATCTACACTGAATCGGAAAATCATCGAAAAGCTGTTAGTTCCAATTCAGGGTATTAGCGAATTGCACAATGATATTGTTGATGACACCGATTTATCCATTTCTATTTCGCGCGCGCTATCGCAAGATTCTCGTACACGCGGAAAAATGATTGGCGTTTACTCTAATTTAGGCAATGTTCAACTGCGCGGATATACGCATGATGCGTCTACAGCGCAAGCAGCCGTACAAATCGCCGGTGGAGTTGCCGGCAATGCAAAAGTGGTAAATCAAATGGTTGTTGGTGAACAAACCTATATTCCTATGTTGGCGCCTGTTACTAACCATGAGGATATTGTACCCGGCGAATAGCTTTTTTGGAGTGAAATCTGCCGGCGCCGCTTAAATGATATATGATATTGAAGTGGCTTATTCGCTTAGTCTTTATCAAAGCCTTTGCTTGAATTGCACAGCAAGAATATTGTTCGCGCAGCGCCGGTTGAAAGATACTTAGCGTTGCGCCATTTGGCTGTGAACCTAAATCAGCAAAGAAAAGCGCGCCATATTGTCTTCAGCGCAGCGCCAAAACGAGCTTTGCGCTGTTTGCGACAACATATTTTATGCCGCATAGCGGTTGAATTGATGTAAAAGGAGCCATTACGTGATTACCCAAAATAATCTCAAAGTATTGCTGGCTGAATTAGTCGGTACGTTTCTCCTTGTATTTATTGGCGGTGGCGCCGGTGTTGCTGCCGCGTTAAACGGATTTCCCGGCGGATTTGGTTTACTGATTGCTGCGTTGGCGCATGGTTTTGCCTTATTTATTATTGTCAGCGTCATCGGCCAAATTTCAGGGGCGCATGTGAACCCTGCAGTAACCATTAGTTTGGCGGTTATTAAAAAATTTCCATGGAGCAAGGTTGCTGAATATATAATAGCGCAATTTATTGGCGCATTCCTTGCAACTCTTGCAATTATCGGAATTTATGGCAGCAAAGCTGTAAGTGTGGCCGGCGCCAGCGCGCCATCATTAGCTTCAAATGTTACGGGAATGCAGGGAACACTTGCTGAAATTCTCGGCGCATTTATACTCATCATCTGTGTTGTTGCCGCCGCTGCAGATTCGCGGCTGCATCTGCCCAATGGCTGGGCCGGGCTGGTTATTGGCCTTGGTTTAGCTTCGGCAATATTTGTTGCAGGGCCAGCTAGCGGCGCCGGGTTAAATCCGGCTTTAGCGTTAAGCCCGTATATTACGAGTGTAATTTTTGGCGGTCATGTGTTTGCCGGTGAAATTCCGGTTTATTTATTCGGCCCGATTATCGGTGGTGTAGTAGCTGCTTTGTTGTATCGCTATATGTCCGATATGAATGTCCAAACTGCCGCAAAGAAAAAATAAACGTTATGTCGCAGCCAATTATTCAATCTATCCTGGCGCCGAATCCCAGCATTATGACAGGCGCCGGCACAAATACATACATTATTGCGCAAAGCGGCGCATCTGCCGGCTGCTTGGTTGTAGATACCGGCTGCGACTCTGCGGAACATTTACAGAAACTCTGTCAAACAGCTGATGCGTTTGGCGGAGTTTCTGCTATTATTGTAACGCATGCGCATCCGGACCATATTGGCGGCGCAAAAGAATTATCACTATTAACCGGCGCTCCCGTTTGGGCGTTGGATAATTCGGCGGCGGGAACGCCATTTGCCGCGCATGTTTTGCGGAATAAAGAACAAATTTCAGTTGGATCTGTTTCAATAACAATAGTAGCGGCGCCGGGACATAGGTTTGATCATTTGGTGTTGTGGCTTCCCGAATCGGGAGATTTGCTGGTGGGAGACGTTATGTCTGGAACCGGCAGTGTAATTATCATTCCCCCCGAAGGCGATATGGCTAAATATCTGCAAACGTTGCGCAAACTTTCGGCGTTGCCCGTCCAGCGTGTATATCCCGGGCACGGACCCATGATTGAAGATCCTCACGAGCGAATTGCCTGGTATATAGCGCATCGCATGCAGCGCGAAAATATGGTTATTGAAGCGTTGCGCAGCCATGGACCGGCTTCGGCGGCAGATCTTTTGCCGCTGGTATATAGTGATACACCCAAAGAGCTTTGGCCTGCTGCGGAATTATCTCTTATGGCGCATTTGCTGAAATTGAAGAAAGACCGGCGCGCGCATGTTGTCGCAGAACTTTCCGGCGCTATAGAATATTGGGCGCTTCTACATTAACGTCCCCAAAAACTCTTTTTTATAAACAACCACCGCACGGTACACATGGGGATACATAAGGGGCGGCAGCCCCTTACGCGGGGATTGGGGCGCCTCCCAAAAACTCTTTTATGAAAATCTTTCACAGGGCAATATTGGTAGCCGGGTGGCAAGGGCGACCGCAAGGGTCGCCCCTACCGGATTGCATTGCCTCATGTGTGACCGCGCGGCGTATGCTCTAAAACAAACGATATGGGGTGACGCTTTTGCTTCGGAGCGGTGTAGGTGGTAAGGTGGCCACAAAACGAACACCACACGATGAATCGTGTGGCTTGTTTCCCCACCTCCACCCATGTGTACCGTGCGGCGTTGGTTCAACAACAGGCGTCATGGGCACTCAATGTACTCTGATCAGTTGATCTTCATCCTGATTAAAATATCAAAGATTATCGCCTTGTGGTGCTTGTCCCTTTTACGCGGCGCTTTGGGTATCTTTTAAGTAGTTATGAAATGGAAATAAAATTAAATTCAGTATTTTTATAAAGAAAATTTAAAATGAAGATGTCATAATATGATATTTTTCCTAATGTAGCATCATAGAAACAGTAATTGTTTTATAATCCTTTCAAAGGATGCTTTAAATGTCAGGGGAACCACATGGCCAATTTAATTAGTATAAATGAGGACTTCATCACAGAAGGTGAGAAACGAACCGCGGAAACGCTGAAACAGTTGCCTAACGATTGGACAATAATATGCAACAAAATTATCACCAACAACGATGGTAAAACATATGAAATAGATTTTATTGTTATTGCAACAAATTTAATCTTTGTTTTAGATGAAAAATCTTGGAAAGGTACTATTCGTGGTGATGAAAATCAATGGACTTTACATGATAAACAATCTGTAACCACACCGTTTCAAAAAATGGAGTATGCGGCGCGAATTGTAAAAGGCCGCCTTGAAAAAGATATCTCTGTTTTAAAACATGCCGGTCGTATTGTTCAAAGTGGTGTAATTTTATCTTCCATAGAAGTTAATCCTCTAATTAATGATCCACGTAAAAACACAGGGTTGTTCCTTATTTCAAATATATGTGAGCAGTTGATCAAATTAAATTCTGCAGATGAAAATAAAATTGTACAAAAATTTAGCTCAAAAATTATAAATAACTTAACTTCTCTTGCTAAACGGGAATTAATCCCTACACGCATTGAAAATTATACAATACAAGATTGGATTGAAATTTGGCCAAAAATCCTCAAAGCGCACGCAAATTTTGATGAAACTGAACCTAGAACATTAATGATTTATGATCTTGGAATGGACCCTACTGAAAAACAAGAATTAAAATCATTTTACCTTCAGGAATATCGAGCACTTAAAGAACTTGAATCTACCGACGTTGTACCTAAAAAAAGCGATTACATTGAATGGAAAGATCGTTTTTTGGTTTTTCCATATCACCCGGTTCAAGGAGATTCGCTGGTAAATTTTAAAACTCCTACAACACAACAAGAATTGGGGCTTTTTTTTCAACTTAGCTCAACCATTTGCCACGCTTTGGAAATTATCCACGATAAAAAAGTACTACATCGGAATCTGAATCCTGGCGTAATTTGGTTGAATAAGACAACCGGCAAAAACCCATCCACCAAAATTATTTTTACAGATTTTTATGCAGCTAGAGTTGATGAAAATACTATCAGTAACGAATTGGATAAATCAAAAATTGCCGAGCTTGATAATTATGCTGCGCCGGATCTTGGCATTGGACATGGATTTGCTAATCAAGCAACAGATTGTTATAGTCTTGCAATCATATTTATAGAGAAAATTACTGGACAATCTGCTCGTTTCGTTAAAGAAACAATCTTAAACTCAGACCATCTTAAGGAATGTTTTCAGGGATGGGAGTTTTTGCCTTCAGATATTATGGATGAAATCATTCGGGTGTTTGAAAAATACACGGAGAACAATCTTCAAGATTCTACCAATACTGCTCAATCCATGGCGCATGATATGCAATTACTAGTGGGTCAGTTGGCAAATAACTTGCCATAAATGCTGGAAGGAGATAAGCTGAAGAAGAGGAGGGAATGAGCATGAGAGCAGTGCATCTGTTGCGGACGATCACGCAGGAAGAAGAGCAATCC
>JAJYBV010000060.1 GCA_021778805.1 Chloroflexota bacterium
TCACCCAAAGCCAGTCCCCGCAAGGGGAAAGAAGTCATTCGACACTACATTGAAACACAAGGGTAAGGAACGGCGATTCTTCCACGAAGCTAAAGACTTCGTGGTTTTCTCGCTCGGCCAGTATAAATTATTGTATACAAACTGCAGGAAAAGGATAAACCTGAATATACACATATTTCCGGAGGTAGAATATGGCATTAGTTGTTATTGCAGGCGTGCATGTAGTTGCAGTTATTTGGTTGGCAATTATTTGGTTTGCAGTATTTCAAATCATTGCCGCTGGGCTTTTTGCGCTCCAAAACCGCAGTATTGCCGCTTGGATAGTTAGTGTGAGCGGTATTTCGGCAATTTATATTCGCAAACCGAATATATTTTTTCGGACGCTTCAGGCAATTTTACCGGCGTTCTTAGCCGGATGTTCCACTTATTTTATTTTGGCGTCTGCAGTAATCGAACCATATATGCCCTTATTGTCGCAACCATCCCGCATTATTGCCGCCGTTGCCGCAACCCTGCTATTTAATTTGCCGCGCATCGCTTTAGCGCTGCACGATATTCGCTTCCCGCTTTGGGGCGACGCCCGCATTTTGGAACGTTTGGCGCGCTTGCCAAACCCAGGTACCTATATTCGGTTTACCTCTCAGGGAAGAACATATATTGTACAACAGTTTGGATCAACTCCGGAGGAGCTTTTACATATCGTTCGCAGGAAACATAGCCCTATCGCTACAGGATTGTAAACTGTGACATACTGTTAAAGAGTCGGCGCGCAGAATAAAAAAATCTGACTTTTAATTGTTGCGGTTGCAATATGTTGTTGGCGTACCTTGCAACAGATGGATTTGCATCGTACACACACCAGAGTTTTAGAAATCAGGAGGATATGCTATGTCTAAACCGTTTACCGATCCAAATTGCATTTTCTGCAAGATGGTTTCCGGTGAAATACCTGTTAAACCGTTGCTTGAAAATTCTCATGCAATTGTTATTGCCGATATCAATCCGCAAGCCCCCATTCACGCGCTTGCTATTCCTAAACATCATGTGCCTTCTTTTGCGGCGCTTACACCCGCCGACGCTGATATTCTTACCAGTGTTATGTTTGCCGCGGGGGAATTTGCCCGCAGCCAAGGGCTGGATTCGAGCGGCTACCGGCTGAATATCAATCATGGCGTCAATGGCGGTCAAACGGTTGGGCATTTGCATGTGCATATTTTGGGCGGCCGCAAAATGACCTGGCCCCCAGGTTAATTGCGTGTTGAAAAAAATTCTTTGCCTGCGTCCTCCGGAATCTTAGAACTTTATTCTTTTATATTTGTTCCGGCGCTTGCGGCAATTTTCAAAGAAGAATAGGAGCTGTCAAAGTGGACATCCAGTCTAGTTGGGATAATCAGCACGAACAGGTAATGTGGACCCCATCCGAAACATATTTGCAGCGCAGCCGTTTATTACGGTTTATGAATAAATACGCCATCAGTTCATATCAAAAATTATGTGAACATGCAGCGGATGATCCTTCGTGGTTTTGGGATGCCGTTTCGCAAGATTTGGAGCTGCATTGGAGCAAGCCATATACCCGAGTGATGGATATTAGCGCAGGTATACCGTGGGCGCGTTGGTTTATAGACGGTAAGCTGAATTATGCGTATAATGCGCTAGATAAACATATTGTCAAAGCGCATGATACCGGCAAACCCGAAATAGCAAATCGCGCGGCGCTGATTTGGGAAGGTGAAAATGGTTCGGTGAAAACATATTCTTATACTGAACTGAATCAGCTGACAAATCAAACCGCCAACGTCTTACAAAGCCTTGGTATTGCGCGCGGCGACCGTATTGGTATTTTTATGCCGATGATTCCGGAGACTGTTGCTGCGGTACTGGCCTGCGGAAAACTTGGCGCAATATATATTCCCATATTTTCGGGGTATGGCCCAGAGGCGGTGGCGACACGCCTGCGCGATTCCGGCGCTAAAATTCTTATCACCGCGGATGGATTTTTCCGGCGCGGCAAATTGGTCCCCATGTATGAAACAGCGGCCGAAGCGCTACGGCAAACCCCGGACGTGCAGCGCATGTTGATTGCGCAGCGCGCGCAAAGAACACTGAATATAGTTTCTGAGCGCGATGTACTTTGGGATGAAATAACGCCGAATCAATCGGATATTTTTACCGCTGTAGAAACCGACGCTGAAGAGCCGTTTATGATTATCTATACATCGGGCACGACTGGCAAACCCAAAGGCGCAGTGCATACGCACGATGGTTTTCCAATCAAAGCGGCGCAGGATATGGCGCATATATTTGATGTGCAGCCGGATGATGTTTTCAGCTGGATTACCGATATTGGCTGGATGATGGGGCCTTGGGCAATTTGCGGCGTTTTGATGCTTGGAGCAACTTTGGTTATTTATGATGGCGCTATGGATTATCCTGAACCGGATCGGTTGTGGAGTTTTGCGGAACGTCATAAAATAACTATGCTGGGAGTTTCGCCTACCGCTATTCGCTCATTGATGTCTCATGGGCATGAAATCGTTGAAAAACATGATCTTTCCGCTTTACGGGCGTTTGGCGCTACAGGTGAGCCATGGAATATTGATCCTTGGAAGTGGTTGTTTGAGCGCGCCGGCAAAAGCCGGATTCCGATTATCAATTATTCAGGAGGAACGGAGATTTCTGGTGGAATTGTGGGATGCCCGACTATCCTGCCGCTGAAGCCGTGTTCTTTTTCCGGACCGATTCCGGGAGTTCCGGCAGATGTAGTAGACGAAGCCGGCGCTTCGGTTCACGGCGCGGTTGGTGAACTGGTTATACGTGGCCCTTGGCCCGGAATGACGCGCGGCTTTTGGAATGATACTGCCCGCTATGAAGATACTTATTGGAGCCGATTTCCTGGGTTGTGGACTCATGGCGATTTTGCCGCAGTAGACGCCGACGGATTTTGGTATATTTTAGGCCGATCTGATGACACAATTAAAGTCGCCGGAAAGCGTCTTGGCCCGGCAGAGGCAGAATCGGCGGCAGTGTCGCATGCCGCTGTGGCGGAAGCTGCGGCAATCGGCGCGCCGCACACTGTAAAAGGTGAAACGCTGGTAGTATTTGTCACGTTGCGGCCAAACTATAGCCCAAGCAATGCTCTTGCCGAGGAAATTCGCGCAGCAGTCGCCGGTGCGCTGGGACCGGCGCTAAAACCGGAACGGATAATCTTTATCAGCCAGCTGCCGCGCACACGCAACGGAAAAATATTGCGCCGGCTGATCCGGCAAAGTTATACTGGGCAGCAATTGGGGGACCTTACCGCCATTGAGAATCCGGATACTTTGCAAGAAATTGCCGCGGCGGGCAGCTTGCGAGAGTAATATGCGCAGATGGCGCCGCTGTTTGAAATGCAAAAAATACAGCGGCGCAACATCCTGAAACGCAAAATCATCTCATTGGTTAGATGTTTGCATTGAATAAGAAACTGAGAACAGGGCGAAGCAACTATTATGACACACGATATCCTAGAGGTTGAAACCCGCACAGGTTTTCAGAGAATACCGCTTGTGCAATCCCGTTACACGATTGGACGGCTGCCGGGCAATGATATTGTGCTGCCGTTTCTGGATATTTCCCGCCATCACGCTGAACTGCGCAAACGCGGCAAAGAGTGGTGGATTACTGATATGGGGAGCACAAACGGAATGCATTTGCAATCGCAAAAGCTGGGTAAAGAGTATCGGCTGCGCAGCGGAGATACGCTTACTTTGGCGCCATCTATCAGTATTCGATTTTTGCAAACGCAAACGAAACATGATGTGACTGTAGAGGGCACAGTTACTATGCCCTCTATTACTCCGGCTATGCTGCAGCAAGCTGCAGCGCAAAGCGCTGCCGAATCTCCTCCCGAGCCGCAGCCAATTAGTCAATTAGCGCGCGCGGTATCTATTCCGTCGCCTAAACGCACTGAAAAAACCGTTCCGGACGATGAAGTTGGCCGCCCGAATCGGCAAGAATCAACACCGGCGATTTCACCGTATTATCCCGCGCAGCAAAAACCGGAAGGGCAGTTGGTTGCGCCGCCAACACACTATTTGGGCGCGCTGCGGCGAGATATTCCAATTGATACGCCGTTTGCGCTGCAGCGTCGGCAAACGAATTCCGGCGCTTCGCCTAAAACACCGGAAGCATTGCTTTATACCTGCTTTACCTGCTCTGCGCGTACTGCTCCCGATAGTCCATACTGTTGGAACTGCCGGCAAACCATTGCGCAGCCATGCGCTGTATGCGGTATTTGGCTTTTGCCGATTCAAAAAAAATGTCCTCGGTGTCATACCGCAAATCCCATAGCCGCCCGTTGAATGCATTGCATCTCTCACGAGATAGAATGTGATATAATTTTATTTGATAAGTGATATCTTCGGCGTTTGTGGCGATATTGCTTGGTGCAGAGACCTGAGCCTAAAAAAGGAATAAGAGGAATCGGGGACACACCCCCGGCCCCGCCTAGGAGGCATTGCGCCTCCTATCTCTCCTGCTTTACGAATGCTCAGGTCTATACTCGCGCGGCAGTTCCGGTCATCTGCCGATATATCTGGGCCATCAACCCAACTTATGCTTCATTTTTCTGATACAACCACTAGACTTTTACTGAGCATTGTGCTCCTATCATGATACAAAATGGCTCTATACATAACAGAAATGATAATTGAATTTCTATTATGCTGTTATTTTATGTGTAACTTCAGGAGGTACCCAAAGCTCTGCGAAATTGAGAGGCGAACATCACAAGTGGATATAGTAACTGCACTGTAAACATTGGTTTTTTTGTACATGGATATTTGAAAGAAAGCAGGCGTCAATGCGACAAACAAGACTTGTGAGTTCAACACGTATACAAGTAAGAGAGGATATTTGGCTGGACTTGGATCGTAAAGAGGTCCAATCCACAACAGGTATAACGCGACTGACGGCGCGTGAATATCAAATAGTATGTTTTTTGCTGCAGCATACAAACACAGGGAGTAGCGAAGAGGACGGATAAAGTGATAAGATCATAGAATGGAACAGATTATATGTCCTCGGTGTCATCAGACCGAACAGCAAAACAAAGTCGGACGCAATGCGTCTGGCTCGCAGCGATATGTGTGCGTATCCTGCCGGAAGAAATATACGCCCAATCCTACCCCTCATGGATATGAGGAATCTTTGCATAAGCAAGCCATTCAGTTCGCTGTGGATGGTCTGAGCTTTCGGCGGATTGCTCGTCATCTGGGAGTTGATCATCAAACCATTGCGAATTGGGTCAAAGCCTATGCGGCCACCTTGCCTGCTACGCCACCCCTGCCTTCTTTTCCCCCTGAAGAACAGCTCTTGCCTGTTGTCGAGATGGATGAACTGTATACCTTTGAAGGCGAGAAAAAAAAACCGGGTCTATGTGATGACGTATGTTGAACGCACGAGCCGATGTATTATCGGCTATGATGTGGCTTTTGATCGGGGGGCCGAGCGACTTCAGCGGCTCCTCAACAGCACTCCCTCAGCGCGGCACTACTATTCGGATCAGTGGGTGTCCTACACGAACTTGGTGTATTATCCAGGGCATCATGAAGCGCTTCCCAACAAAAGCCAGACCTATTCCGTGGAAGGAGACAACGCAGAATTACGGCACTATGTAGCCCGATTGGCCCGTCGTTCTCGCTGTTTTACCCGTTCCATTCAAGCGTTGCAGGATGCGATCAAGCTGTTTGTGTATGCTTGGAATCGTCGCCAGCTCTTTCGTCGGGATCATCCTCGCTATTCAGCTCATGTCTTTCAATTCGCCTACCCGTGATCTTCACCACTCCCTACAACATATTGAGGCGGTTTGCTCCTGAGGCATTTGCGCAAGGAGTGGCTTCGTGTGTGGTGCGTCCGGAACCATTGCGATTGCCTGATCGACATCAGGACAAGAGCAAGCAGCGTGTGTGCCGCAAGGCGAGCGCGTAGGGGCTGTTGTAGTCAGCCTGCCCTTGAACAAGGCAAACCTAACTTTGGGCATATTTGTCCATACTAAAGGATACTATATATACCTATTCCATTATGGTAGGAACCATTAGTTTTCCATCGATGTTCCAGGGACATGGGTTTATCAGTGTCTCAAAAATACCTGCTGATGCGTGTTATTATAGTAGGCTCAAAGCAGCAGGAACAGCTCCTGCCATACCAAACACCTTTTTGCTCACAACATCACTTCCTGCGGGGATTACAGCTATTACCGGAATCTCTGGTGATATACTCAGTTTTCAGGAAACAACCGGAACAATACTCCAATACAACTATGTCACAGGCGCATTTATAACAAAGTAAACCAGTGTATTCGTTTTTTAGGCAGAAGTATACACGATACTTCTGCCCTAACCGATTGAAAGGAACTTGAAGATGGTATTTTCTCACATGAATTGGCGCAACCGCCAACAGATACGTAACGGATTCATCATACTCATCGTGTTGTTTGTTGTCTCGTGTGGCAGCACAGCTCAGCCGAATGCTTCTGCGGCAACTGCGACATTGGCGCCATCACCGACGCCTGTCATACCGACGCCTGTCATACTTAATCCAGCGCAATTTCCCACTGCGGCTGCGGTGTGGGGCAAGCCGGCAAAGACCATGAAAATGCCGGCAGCCTTTACCTTTGAGGCGCTATCTGGAGATGGAACGAAAGCGTTTGGATATGAAACAACCAGTGATAAGCTAACCTATCAAGTAGGATGGGTGAATGTCAGCAATGGCATTTTTAGCGCAATAGAAAGCACACCGGTGAACAATCCCCAAAATCCGATGAATAAGAATATCCGGCCGGAATGCTGCCAGACAGATGGGCGGTACATAGTTGGAATGAACAATACCAACGAAAAATTACTGACCTACCAATTATGGTATTACGATTCACAAACCAAGCAGTTCCATATTATTACCGCTACCGGAGGTCAGGAATTTTTGTGGGTCCAGAATGGAGTAGCAACGTACTGGACCGAAAATATTGTCGGGACAGTAACATTTATGCAGGTGAATATGGCAACGGGTATCAGTCAAAAAGCGCCATTTTCCATTCCGGCGAATATGACAATGATGCCTTTTGGCGCCATAATGAACAACTATCCCTATATTATGTATGAGAATAGGTCAGAAAGCTATATTTTAAATACCCTGACGGGGCAAATAATCAATAGTACATCCTACGCTTATGCTGGAGTAGATGGTTTGATAGTTGGCAATTCCTTATATTATTCAATAAATAATCAAATAGGTGGGTATAAAGGAGATCCCATTCCCACTCCGGCGCCCGCTGACATCTACAGCGTAAATATGCAAACAGGAAAATCAACATTGATATTGAGTAATACTGAGGCTGTTTTAATTGGCGCAGATGAAAGGGTGTTCATCTTTAATTATTATTATACAGATCCTTCGTGTGACGCTATTACTAACCCAAGCGGGTGTAATTATTTAGTAGCTTGGGATAGGGTCTTGCAAACATGGATAACTATAGCGCATCCCATTTTGATTACGAATTTAGATTTTAATCCTCAAATAAACTTCTACAATCATTGGCTGGCTGCGGTAGATGGCGCACACACATTAATCATCTATAACACCGCAGATCTTCCCACTTCATAACCAACCATTGTATGCGCCTAGCGGCTGAGAGATCTCTCATCCGCTAGGTTTTTGCCACTTTTTGTAGTGTTTGTTATTTTCTAATTTGCCTGCCTGCAATGCATTTGATATACTAGATCTTAGCCTAAAAAAGGAATCAGAGGAATCGGTGGACACCCCAGCCCCGACGGGAGGCATTGCGCCTTCGGCGCGTCATGCTGTATGCTTTACGTATGCTTTGGTCTTTAATAACGAAATATCGTCGCTAACTGGAATAAGACAGCCAATCTGGAAAATAAAATAAATAGGCTTTAGCCTCCAGACTGCCAACGCCATGTTCCTGCGCTAAACCAAGCTTAATATGTGAAAAACGCTGGTGTGTTAAAGAAATTTGCTGTTCGGAATTAAATACCTGAATACTGGAAAAATTTTGCGCTAAAGCATACTTTTGGTCTAAGCAAAGTCCTCTGTCTACCAATTCTGCAAGAAAGCTATTCCATCGCTGATCACTCTGTTTCAGGTAACATTCAATGCCAAATTTGGGAGCAATCTGCTTGCCTGCGTCAATTACCAAAGCAATAAGATCTATGGGCAATGCTTCAATATATTGTAACATTGGCAAAAGCGGCGCAATATCACCTTTCCAACCGATTGTTCGTAAATAATCCGGTATCTGGTGCGGCTGTATTCCAATAAGCTGCAATCGGATACATTGTTTATTGCGGGTTAAACCGAAGCCAACCTGATTTAATTGCGCTTGTTTGGGAGCAAATTCTAAATAAAGAGCCAACTGAGAAAATATTGCCGGAAGATCTTCCGACGCAAGAAACAGTTGTGCGATGTTGTATATTGTTTCTTGTTGAATGTGTGTTAGTTCGGCATGCTGCAATTCTTCATTTTGGTAAGAAGGATTTGCGGCAAAATAAAAAACAGAAGGGAGTGGTATTTCACCTGGAAACTGTTGGTCCAAATCAAATTCAAGCCAAACATGGTCAGCACTGTGCTGCCATTGTTTAGCAAACGCAAAAATTGCCTGCCATATGGGATGATTATGCAATTGTTCATCGCTTTGTGAGTTTGCAGCTATATGCAATAATTTATTTTGCCCATCTTGTTTCCGTGAAAAATGCAGAGAATAATCAACCGGAGCATCTAATTTGCCAAGATGAAGTTCGCAGCAAAAAGTATCATTTGCTGCGGCTGGTGTAATATATTTTGTAACATGTTCAATGTTAGCGGCAGATTGATTTGAAATGAATGCGCGCGAAGATTGCGCACAAAAAGGAATCATGAAGTTCGCAAGCGTTTTCAAAGTACCCTCCAAAAATTATTACTTTGCCATATTCATAATTTGCCTGATTATTTGCTCTAAAGGCATTGAATATCCAATAGTTCGCTCTGCAGCCCACCATTCGGTATTTCGTTGCGCAACAGGTATATAGCGATCGATTTCTTTTTGGGCAGATGGTGAAATTTGTTCACCTAATTGATCGCGCAGTTTCTCTGCGGCGCCAAATATTTGTGCGGCAAGTTTTGTGTCACCTTTTTGCGCAATAATTTTGCAATAACTTTCTAATATTTCTGCAATGCCATGAAGGTTTTGTGTGTTCTGATATAATTGCAGCGCTTGATGAATATAACTTACTGCTTGTATGGTATTCTGCTGTTCGCGGTAAATATTTGCTAAATTAGTATAGGCAATTGCGATTCTGGTGGTGTCACCTTTTTTCTGAAAATATTCTGTCGCGGCCAGCATATATTCCAAAGCGGTATTTACATTGTTCCGCAAATATTCAATTTCTCCTAAATTAAGCTGAGCAATGGCTATGCCGTGCTGATGTTGCGCTTTTTGGTAAATAACTAAACTTTCAGCAAAATATTTGGCTGCTTTTTCATAGTCACATTGGTAGCTGCAGCAAACTGCAATGCTGTTCATTATCTGCGCCTGCATAATGTCGCTATCAGCTTCTGCGGAAATATGCAAACCATCAGATAGCAGCGTCAGCGATCTTTCATAATTACCGCCTAAAATTGCAATAGATCCTGCTGCGTACAGCGCTTTCAGTTGCACAGCTTTATCAATGGCAGAATATTGCATATTGCTGTTTTCTGCAGATTCGGGAAACAGCGCTTCAAAAATCATAGCGGCTTCACTTAGGTAGCCGCGTGTGCTCCAAAAACGCCAAAGCGCTCCGGCAAACCGCATGGCGATAGTTGATTGTTTTTCTTCAATTGCCCAAAATAGCGCCGCAGAAATATTATCGTGTTCTAATTCGAGTATGGACAGCCATTCATTCTGCAGGCTGTCTTCAGTGTGTTTTTCAGCTTGTTCGGCAATAGCAAGGTAATACGTAGCATAAGCCAGCCAAACTGCATCTTTTTCACTGCTGGTATTTAATTGTGCTGCGCCATATTCTCGTATTGTCGCTAATATCATGTAACGGGTTTCGCCAATATCTTGGCGTTGAATCAAACTATTATCTACTAATGTACAAAGACCATCAAGAATATCTATTGAAAGTTCAGGAAGATTTTCGGGCGCGAGACAAACTTGTTCGGCAGCTTCTACAGCGCAGCCACCGGCAAATACCGAAAGCCTGCGAAATAGTGATTGTTCTTCTGCAGAAAGAAGATCATAGCTCCAGGAAATCAAATTATGCAATGTTTGCTGCCGTTTTGGAAGGTCTTGCGATCCGCCCGATAGCATTTTTAATCGATTCGAAAGCCGTGATAATAAGGTTGCCGGGGTCATATGTTTCATTCGGGAAGCAGCCAGTTCAATTGCTAAGGGAAGGCCATCAATTCGCAAACATATTTCAGCAATAGCCGGCGCATTTGTGTTATTTACCTGAAAATTAGGGCTTACGTCGCAAGCGCGTTCAATAAATAACGCAACTGCGGCATATTGCGATAAGGTTTCTGCGTTTAAGGCAGCATTTTTTTTACGATCCGGCAATCCTAATGGAGGAACAATGTATTCTTTTTCACCGCGAATACGTAAAGCGGCGCGCGAAGTTGCCAATATTTTTATATCGGGGCAAGCGACCAACAGTTCTGAGAAAAATGGAGCAGCGCTGATAATCTGTTCAACATTATCCAAAGTCAGCAAAATATTTTTTCTGCTAAGAAAAGTTTTCAGCCAATCAATTGGAGATTGAGAAGCAGTTTCCCGCATTCCTAACGCTTGCGCAATAGCTGCCGGCGCCAAATGTTCATCTTGCACCGAAGCCATTGCGATAAATGAAACACCATCCCGAAAAAAATCACTGAGTTCTGCGGTTGTTTGAATTGCTAACCGTGTTTTGCCGATACCTCCCGGCCCAATGAGTGTTATTAAGCGATTTTGATCTTGTTTTAATAAGGCGCAAATTTTAGCGATATCGGTTGTTCTGCCAATGAGGCTGGTAGACTGTATTGGCAAACTGTAATGATATTCCAGTGACTTGATTGGCGGAAACTCTGCTTGAAGTCCGGAAATAATTACCTGATAGATGTGCTCTGGGCGCTGCAAATCTTTCAGCATGTGCAAGCCAAGATCTAATAAAGTAATTTCTTGAGGCAATGAATCTTGGCATAATTCATGTACGGAACTGGAAAGCAAAATTTGACCGCCATGCGCTGCAGATGCAATGCGCGCTGCCCGATGGATATCTAACCCCATGTAGTCGCTGCCCGTAAGGGTTGGCGCGCCGGTGTGCAATCCCATACGCACACGCAGCGGAACACTGTTTGGCCAAGAAAATGTGTGCATATTGATTTGAGCTGACACCGCTGCGCCTAAGGCATCTGAAGCGCGTGGAAAGACTGCAAAAAAACTATCTCCCTCTGTATTGACTTCAAATCCATCATGGCTGGTTATTGCCTCTCGCAAGATTCGGTGATGGATATCAAGTATTTGCTGATATTCAGCGCCAAGCTGCTGAAGCAGTTGTGTTGAGCCTTCAATATCAGTAAACAGAATAGTTAAAGTTCCCGATGGCAATTGCTTCATATTTGCATCCTCTTTCCCTATTGACTGCTAAATCATCAAATTTCTTTGCTTTTATGCTGATTAAGCTGCTGCTGATGTATTTGCTGATGTGTGAGATCGAATAGAGAAGCCGGCTACAGCGCCAGCAATCATGACAATACATCCGGCTCCGCCTATAATGATATCAATTGGCCCTAATTGCATACCGGCAAATTGCATATGAAAATGAAACAGCACGGTACTAGCGAGGAAACCTGCTAAACCGGTAGCAATCATAGTCCCTAATGTGCCAAATGGCGTTAATATAGTTGTTACCTTGCCCAGCATAGCGTTTGGTGTTTCTCGCAATACCAGCGGCGAAACAGCAATATTTAATGCAGATTGCAAAGCGCCGATGAAAAACACAAGGATAAGGGCGGAATAGATGTTTGTAAGCCGTGAAAAAACTAACATCAATATGCCTGATCCAATGATTGACCAAACATATACTCGCTCGATTCCAAGTCGATTCATAAAAATACTGAAGATAATGGCTCCAACAACTGCGCCACCTCCAAATACACCTAATAATATACCAAGTTCGGAAGATGGCGCATGGAGATTTTCAGTAAGAAAAAAGACGATCAGTGTAATAAATGCGCCTAGCCCTACCATCATAAAAAAACTGGCAGTGGCAATAGCGCGCAGAAAGGTATTATCCCAAATAAACCGAACTCCTTGCATAAACTCTTTACCATTGCGTTGATTTTTTACTTGAGGTTTTTCTGCCGGAATGTACCGCACAAAACTAACTGCTAAAAATGATATAAGAAATGAAATTGCGTTTACTCCAAGCGCCCATTGCACACCAAATCCGATGAGCAGAGGCGCCGCCAGCGGTGGCCCTGCAATTGCTGCAATTGCCTGTGATAATTGCGCTAAACCAGTCGCTTGGGCGCGCTGCGGCTCTGCAACTGTTTCGCCGATGAGGGCAAAACGCGCCGGCCCAAAAAATTGCGAACAAGAACTTTCTAAAAAAACGATTATGTAGATGTACCAAATTGCTGCGCTTTGGGTTGCGAAACCGGCAATACTTTTGGGAAGTGGGATTATTCCTGAAATAGCCAGCAGGGAAGCGATAAGTATTGCTCTGAGAACATCCATCCAAAGCATTGTAGTACGGCGATTCCAGCGATCTACATATATTCCTGCTATTGGCCCAATGATAAATATTGGAATACTCGTAACGACGAGCAATCCACCTATAGCTAAGGGCGCCCATGTTTGACCTTTTGCAAGAATGGAGGTAATCCAAAGTATCAATGTGAGATCAAAGATTTGATCCCCAATCAGTGAAATAAATTGACCGGTAAAAAGAAAGCCATAATTGCGATTAATGAACATGCCGGTTTTTAAATGTTGAGTTTGCTTTGATTCAATTTCTGATTCTGCGGCAGACATATGGTTTTTCTCTCCATTTTCTTTGTTTAGTATCCATATTAGATGATGCCCGCAAAAGATTAGCAAAAGTTAGCATTGTGCAAAAACTTTATGCTTATTATAACAGATATCACCTGAATTTGTATCTTCAAAACCTTCAATTTACGTTCACTAATTTTGATTGTAAAAACACACTACTTTGTCTCTTCAATGTTAGCGTTAACATTTGCCGATAGAGCGTATAATATTGCTTTTATTTGAAATGGCGCCAGATCCGGATGTTTGCTGCGTATTAAGGAAATAATCCCGGTTATGTGTGGCGCTGCGAAACTGTTTCCCGTCATTATAGACCATGTACCATTTTTCCAAGGAATGCGGATATTTATTCCTGGAGCGCCAAATTCAACCGGTGGTTTAGGATTAAAATAAAATCGGAAAGGATCTTTTCCGGCGGATGCGGCTACTGAAATAACAGACGCAAAAACTGAAGGAAAACTGTTTACAGGCGCATTATTTGCTGCTGTAACGAGTATTTGATTGTTAAAATATGCCCTATCGGTTAATTCATGTAAAATGCTAAAAAATTCTTGCTTTGTTGTACCTAAACTTAAATTGCAGACATGCATATCGTGCTCAATAGCCCATTTTAACCCTGCTGCAAAAATAAGGCCTTTGCCGCGCAAATCACTTCCTAATACTTTAATGCTGTATATATTTACAGCCGGAGCTATACTGCGTATTATTCCGGCGCAAGCGGTGCCATGCCCGTATGCGTCGGGATGGGGAGATGTATCAAATTCAATTTTGCCGTCAATTTCTTGAACTTGTACATATCCGTTGATGGCGCCGCCAATTGCTTCATGATCTGCATCTATTCCGCTATCAATGACAGCAACATTAACACCAGCGCCATTGGATCCGCCCCATGCCCATTCACTGGTGATAGTACTGAAAGGGGGCAGCGCCTTTAATTGCTGAAGATTTTGCTGATTAAATTGTTCACTCCAAGCTGGCAAGTTACTGAAAAACATGTGTTATTGTAACCTTTCCCATAAATGAACATCCTGATGGGTGTGAATATACAACGATATTTGCTGCAAAATTCGCATGCAAAGTGCTCTCTCTGTATCACCAGCCATACTAATTTCTTGAACAAGCGCCGCCAATTCCAGTGACTGGCGAAATAGGAGATCTTGATCATTGATATATTCAGCAAAATCGCGTGCGCGTTTGAATAATGACTGCTTTGCTTCAGGATCTTTTGCGGGCTGCTGCTGCATTATCTCTTGCAATAAACTAATGAGTAAATTATGTGAACGTGATTGTTCTATCGCAATAGCTGCTTGATTTGCAAAACTGCCCAGAATTTCCATATCTTCTTCTTGAAAATAAGGCGCGCCTTGTTTATCCAGCAACTCTAAAACTCCAATAACTTGTTCGCGATAATACAGCGGAACACAAATGATATTGCGAGGATAATAGCCAATTTTTTCGGCGATATCTGCTGCCTGCTGTGGATTATCTTCAACATTTGCAATGGAAATTGGCTGACCGCTTACAGCAACTAAACCAGCGATTCCATGACCTAGTGGAACAGAGATATTTTTTATTTCTTGAGCCATAGTTCCGATAGCAACTTCATATACTAATGATTGCGCAGAGTCATCTATTAGAAATAATGTTGCTGCGGTAGCGCGAATAACCTTGGCTGCGGTTTGCACAATAAGTTCCAGCAGTGCGCGATGCGGCGCCGGCGCGGCTAAGTTTTTTGTCAATGAGGTAAGCATATACGCAGCGCGAAGTTCCTCAGCTGTTTGATTGAAATATATTTGTTTCTTCAGCTGTTCTATGGTCTGTTGTTGCTTTGCAATAGTTAATTGCAGTTCATCAGCGCTATTACTCGACTGATTAAATGGTTGATCGTTCATAAAAATGTTCTGCTCCTTATACACTTCCTAGAAGTTGCGACTGCAAAGGCGCAATGAAGGCATAGTACAGTTACTTAAGCGTAACAAACATAAGGCAATGCCGGAAAACCCATTTAAATATCCGGGAACAATGGTATCGGGTTCATCTGTAAACCAAAGATGTGCATTATCCTGCTTCACAGCAAATGCCTCAAGTAGATGCGCCAAAGTGTATGCTTGAGATCTCCAGTAGGGATTGTTTGTCGCTTGATACATATCTAATAAAAATTCAATACCGCCAGCTAACCCGTGGCATTGAGTTGGCCCTGCCGAACGTATTCCTATTGCAACAGATTTGGCTGCTTTTTGCGCAATAGTCAGCGCATTTTCAGCTAACCCTGATTGAGCTGCATGTAAAAAAAAGCTTCCTATACCGCCGGCGCCATGGCACCAAAATGGTGGTGACGCTTCCCCATTTTCGATTTCAGGCCATCCCACTAATGTTTTGTCTATTCCAACACGAATAGTTTGTGATTGTATCCAATTACTTGCTTTTTGTGCGCCAACAAAAAAATCCAGTGAGCCTGTTGTATCGTATAGATCCAGCAGCGCATCAGCAATACCGGCTGTTCCATGACCGAAACCAACATAACATTTATTGCTGATTTCTCCAAATCCAGCAGGTGTACGCCAATACATAGCGCTATTTGTGGATTTTTCTGCGCATTTCAAAAGAAATTTGCCTGCTTGAACTGCGTTTTGAAGATGTTCTTGGTTTCTTGTAACTTGCCATAAATAAAGATGAAACTTTAGACGGCCTGCGGCTCCACTGAAAACATCATATAAATCATATGGTGTTTTAGCCAAAGATTTTCCGATAGCTTCAGCGCTTTCTATAAGTTTATTATCTTGCAGAATGTTCCCAACACGAAGGATTGCCGCGCCAATTCCTGCGTTGCCTGTATATAAACCACCGGCGCCCATTCGGTGAATTGGATCGCTGTCTTGTAAAAGAGATTGCGCAGTATCATAAAGTATTGCTCGCAACTCTGGAACCTGTTTTAGATAATCTGCCAATTGCGCAAAGGCAAATAATACACCTGCAACACCGATATGAACATCTTTGACAATGATATCCGGAGCGCCAGGAATACAGCATTGCGCCCAGTTTAATTCACTTTGTTCCGGGGAATGTTCAAGAACAATCTGCATTGCTGCAAACGCTGTGCGAGCATAAGCGAGGTAACGCTGTTGCTTTGCGCTGCGGTATCCTTGCCGCGGAATTTTAGGCAGAGGCAAATGATTACCGACGAGTTCTTGTTCAAGCAAACAGATATCATCACAAATTGGCTGAAAAGTTTGATATTCAGTGTTCAAACATTGCTCAACAAGTTTTGATATCGCAGGATGTGCGCGCTGCCGCAATATAGATATGGGCCTGGTCAGCAGATTTTGCGGGTTAGGCGCCATTGCAGGTTCAATGTTTGTTGCCATCGCATAAAGCAGCGCGCCAAAACTATATATATCATTTGCTCTATTTGCCGGCGCGTTTGCAATTTGATTGGCTGAAGCATATCCGCGGGTTCCTGTGTGAAATTGTTGAATCTCTGCCTGTGTATCAAATGCAGCGCCGAAATCGATGATCCGTAATTCATTTGTGTTGGTAACAAGGATATTTACTGTTTTTAAATCGCGATAGATGATCCCATGATCGTGCAATTTATTTAGATTTTCCGCGATTGTGCGCGCCCAATGCAAAAATTGCCGATCGGTTAACTGCCTGCAATGACGAATTTCGTGATTGAGATAATTTTTCAGTGTTCCCCCTTCGATATATTCCATAACTAAATAGAGATCTTGATTATATTCAAATATGTCATAAATACGCGGCGAGTCTATGTAATCTGTAGTTTTGGAAAGTATGTCTGCTTCATTGCGAAGCATTTCATATGAAGTTCGTGCGGGTAATTCAGCTAAAATGTCATATTTTGCTGTTTTAATGACACATTGCCGCGCAGATTGTACATCAATCGCTAATGTTATGGGGCCGCGAATCGATTGATATATTGGAGCGATAGCCACATAGCGGCCATGAAGCAACTGCTGCTTAGTTAAATGCGCAGATTGAGGTGTGTAATTATTTTGAAATGGATTTTGCGTCCATTCAGGTGGCAGAAACATTAAACCTCTTTCATCTTTCACATAGGCTCCAGATGGATCGCAAATGCATTCGTAAAATTCTCCGGTCGGTGATTGTGCAATTTTTTTGCGGAAGCTGCCATATCTGTAAAAAAGTCTGCTGTCTGGTTCCCATTGTTGATCGGATGGAATACGCGGACCAAACATGCCCTTTGTTGCCATATTGAGTTGAGGAACCAGTCGAAGCGCTTGTTGGTCATCAGAAGGATAAAAGGTGATGAATTTACCGATTTGACTTAAGCCTGCATGTCCTTGATTTACATAGTGCAACCAATGTTGTGAAGCAAGTATTTTAAAATTGGTTGGTTCAGAGAAAAGGATAGGCAAAACTTTTTGCAAAATTTCTTCAGCAGAGAAGATTGCAGCAGAAATATGAAATTTCCAACCTTGCGCAGGAAGTTTTATCTCTTGGTGATTAAAATAAATCCATGATCCAAGAGTGCTGCGTGTAATATTCCATTGCGCTGCCGGTAGTTGCAAATCTTCGGTTATTTGCAAAATATGGGAAAGATATTCTACTTGATATTGTGTTGAATAAGCTGTAACGATATGGTTTTACCTCTGCCTTCGTAGAAAATCTTGCGTAGTGGAAGGTTGGTGTATCTGTAGACAATAAAACAATGACAAATCGAAAAGTTCGTTTTGCCATTGCTGTCATAATAACTTGACGTATTCGCCGAATTATGAAAATAAAGAAAGCATTTGAAATGATTAAGCCTTTACACAACCCCAGCTATCAGTGAATAGCGCATGCGCGTAACCGGATACTTCGCTGCTGCTGGCTAATGCGTGAAGTTCTTTGAAATCCTGTTCAAATCCTGCGTCTATTAACGCTTTCGGTGCATTTTCGACAATACTTGCGCGGAATGTTGGATCACTGACAATTTTTTCAACGATCCGTACGGAAACATCATGTTTTTTCTGTTCAAATTCTGACATACTAAATGTTCTCCTTTATATTCTGAATGAATGAATTTGGCTGCCAGGAATTAATGCGCTAGCACTTGTTTCAACAGATGTTAGCAGCATAGAACTATTTGATAGTTTGAGATGTGTATGGTTCAAAGTAAACACCATGGTTTTGACTTAAACAGTCATGGGGATATATCTATCCTTTTTTTATCAACCATACCGTGAAAGCTTACTGTTTTTTACAGATATATTATCTGTTTGAAATTCCCCCTTTCTCATAATTTGATTGGAACAGATATGAATTTATATTGACATTGCAATATTTATTTCATATAATGTTCCCATAACATTGCCTAGTTACAAGTATACCCATGCGTTATTGAAAAGTATAGTAGACACAGTCACCTTGTAAGGAATGAGTAAGGAGCTATTCATGAACAAAACGTATGCAGCATGGCAAAACTTTGGCAGCAGTTTGCAATCCGCGCGCATTGCGGCGCAATATTCGCAGCAGCAATTAGCTGATTTGGTTGGATGCCATCGTTCATACATTACTATGCTTGAGTCTGGAAAAAGATGCCCCAGTGTGAAAATGATCCGCATGCTTGCTGTAGCATGCCCGCAGATGTTACAAGATCAAGAAAGCCTAACCTATTTTGAGGAGCTGGCGCGTTATCATATCTACGAGGATTAAGTAGAAGCATAAATAACATTGTAAATCTCACAGAATTTTTTTAGTTTTATCGCTTTTGGTGACTGTATCTATTAGATATATCAATAATACATATGTATACTAACAACTAATTAATGGAAGCGTCATATATTGTTAATATATTATATTTGCCTTCCATTAATAAAAAGTTTTTTAGAGAGGTAACAATAATAAAGGTTATTCCGATTGGATGAGTGGAATCCAAGGAGAAAGACGAAGGCGGAAATTGTGAAGACCACAGCCAATTTCCATGACCAGATCATGAAGAGAGGAGGAATGGAAACGCAAGATATCCCGAAGAGAGCGAACCCGTTTAACGCTGCTGTTGACATGCTCAATGCGAACTCTGACCTGGGAAATGAGACGATTGGCAGCTCGCTGAAGAGCAGTAAGAGTCCCACCTTTAGGTTTCTTTGTAGGAATATGCATGGTAACTCCATCCAGTTCATACACCAGAAATCCGAGATCTTGCCAGAGTTCACTTCCTTCTGGAAGAGGGTAGAGACACTCTTTAGCAATGGTTTTATCATGAATTCTGCCAGCATACGTGGGACTGAGATAAAGAATGCGAAGCGTATTGTCTACGAGCAAGAGGTTTTTTCGGGAATGGTGCTTTTTCTTGCCACTGTAGAGGTCTTTCTGCGCACCTGCATTTTTGGGACGAGGAACTCGCCGCTCGGTTCCGTCGTGGCAAAAAGGGGGACGGTTCCTCATGGGACTCGAAAAAGAGCTTCAAGTCGGTCCAAGTCCGCATTGGTGCATCTCCTTGCAGATGCAATGCCATTTGTAAAACAGGAAGCAGAGTATGAATCCACTGATTGGCTTTATTTTGGGGCAATCCAAACATCTGCCCATGCACGACCTGAATCGGGTGAGTTTTGATGTAGACCAAAATGAAAAAGAGTCGGTCTTCTGGCGTAGGCAAAGGGCTATTGGCGTAGCTGACGTATTCTCGTCCTGTGCGAAGATGTCCATCCAAACAGTATTCTTTCATTCGTTCCTGAAAGGCTTGTTCAAAGGCGGGTATCAGTTCGAAAAATTCATCGGGAGTCAGACTGGTCATTGCTAAGAAATCGCTTTCTTTTGTGATGATTTCTTGGTAGTGCATTCTCTTCTCCGGTTGGTTTTTCTCTCAGTATATCACTAATCGGAATAACGTTTAATAAAGCATTTCTTGGATACGCACACGGTACCGCAGGAATTGCAGATGTTTTACTGGATCTTTATGAAGCTACACATGATGAATATTGGGTTCCATATATACAAAATGCAAGTCAATGGCTGGTTCGACAAGTTGTTAAAGTGCGTGATGATGAACAGGGTATAAATTGGCCAAATATTCCAAATAAAAACCTTGAAAGTGCTTTTTGGTGTCATGGCGCAACTGGTATTGGGCAATTCTTTTTACATGCTTCAAAAGTAAAAATAGTTAATGATTCATATGAATTAGCATTACGAGCTGCACTGACTGTATCTTCTACATTAGCAATAGGGCCAACTTTTTGCCATGGGTTAGCTGGGAATATTGAGTTCTTACTTGATGTATATCAAACATCCCATGATATAAATTGGTTATTTTTAGCATTTCGTCTTGCCCATATGCTTAATGCTTTTGCGATCACCCAACATGGACACCACTTTTTTTCATCAGAATCACCAAAAATTTTTACACCAGATTATATGGTGGGATATGCTGGACTTATACCATGTTTCTTACGACTCAGCCAACCTGATAATTTACCATCGATCCTAAATTTTGCAGCGATTAAAAAATGGATAATAAATAACTCACCTTACGCACAATCAATCGCACAGGAGGTTTTGAGAGATCGAAGTTCAGACAAACTGGATTGCAGAGCTTTGAGATAGAGCTTTGTTTTGAGAGCAAAGTGATTCAGGTGAGT
>JAJYBV010000147.1 GCA_021778805.1 Chloroflexota bacterium
CTCGTTATATATTATAATATATAACGAGGATATTGTCAATGAAAAAAGACCCGAAACTCCCTTCTTCTCAGGGGTTTTCCTTCTTTCCTCGTTAGACTTTTCGGGAACTTAGGGTGTATCTTCGGCATAGCTTTGCGCCTTTCTTATGCGATATTTCAGCAACAAAATTGATTTATTAGGGAAGCAATTCAATCAAATACAGCCGTGAAGCAAGTTATTTCGCCCGCAACGCCGCCTGCAAATATTTGCTTGAAAGCGGCCGCGACAACAACGGCGCTAAAAATGCGCTGGCCAATACCACCTTTTCCAAATCAATTCCAGTAGTTATACCCATTCCATGCAGCATATATAACACATCTTCCGTTGCAACATTTCCCGCCGCTCCCGGCGCATATGGGCAGCCGCCCGCGCCGCCGGATGCGCTGTCGTAAATAGCAACCCCTGCGCTTAATCCGGCTAATATATTTGCCAGCGCAGTTCCCCGCGTATCGTGGAAATGCAGCGCAACTCGTTCCGCGCCGGCAATCTCTATCACTTTCGGAGCCATCTCCAACACTTGGTTTGGCGTCGCTACGCCGATTGTGTCACCAATTGAAAGCTCGGCAATTCCTAAATCCAGCAGTTCTTTGCACACATCATATACTTTTTCCGGCGCAACAGTTCCCTCATATGGGCAACCAAACGCGGTAGAAATATATCCCCGCACACGTATACCGTTCTCTGCCGCCAAATGCATCACCGGCTTAAACCGCTCGATTGATTCCCGAATCGTGGCGTTGATGTTCGCTTGCGTAAACGATTCACTTGCCGCCGTAAACACCGAAACATCGCGCACACCTGCCGCTATAGCGTCGCGCATACCGCGTTCATTCGGCACAAGCGCAGGATACCGTACACCGTTTTTTTTCTTAATCGCAGGAAACACCTCACGAGCATCTTGTAACTGCGGTATAGCTTTCGGACTGACAAAGGATGTTACTTCAATTTCCGAAAAGCCCGCTTCATTTAGCAGTTCAATATAGCGTATTTTATCTTCAGCGGAGATTATCGCATTTTCGTTCTGCAGCCCATCTCGCGGGCCAACTTCTACAATTTTCACATTTGCAGGAAATTTCATTTATTCGTCCTTTTGCCAAAGCTTATATCTGATCCGACGCTTCACTCAGCCTCGCAAAACGCTGCCGCTTTGCAGAGCTTCCGCCGGCAAGCGGCAATAAAAATAGCAGCGCCGCGCCATAACAAACAGCGGCGCCAAGAAACGTCGCCGGGTAACCAATTTCACGCAGCAAATAGCCGCTTTGCCAGCCGCCGAAAGCAAACAAAACTTGCCAGCTGATGTTCAGCGCGCTGCTCAGCGTAGTGCGATCTTGCGCCGCGGTTATACTCATCATATAGCTTTGCACCGCCGGCTGTCCAACATTCATCAGCGAAGTGCGGATAATATACGCCAGCGCTACAATAATCGGCGCGCGTAACAGCGCCATGCCAACCAAAAACACTAATGAAAGCGCTTGAAAAATAACAGCGCCGCGCACGGAACCTATTTTTTCCGCAATCAATGGCGAAAATAAAGACACTATCCCCAGCGAAACCGTCGTCAGCGCCGAAATTATTCCATAATCCCAAACATTTACATGAATAAATGCTTCAAAATACAAGCTCATATATGTTAAAAATAATCCGGCGCCAAGCCCAAGCAAAGATTGATACAGCACAAATCGCCAAATACCATTCTGCTTAAATAACCGTATTCCTTCCTGCGTCCACTCCTTGGCGCGCTGTTTAGAAAATAACGGCTGCGAGCCTGCAGACTGTGTTGCTCCGGCGCGCTGAGCAATCCGCGCGTCATCCATCAGCGCCAGCGGAATTAACGAAGGCACAGCAATACTGCCCGCCGCAAACAGCGCCAACTGTATCGGCAGTAGCGAACCGGAGACCAGATATGGTTTTGCCGCCAATATAATCGGCGATTGCAAAATTGCTGAATTTTGCATCAATACAGGAAGCGCGCCGCCAAGCAAAGATCCCACAACCGCTGTAATATACCCCAGCGAGGCGTTCAAGCTAAATAAATGGGTGCGTTCCGCTTCATCACTCGATTCAGCCAGCAGCGGCGGTGTAAGAATAACATATATTACAGCAGAGGCGCCAATAAAAAATGTCGAAATGAGCAGCGGATACTCCTGAGGAATAAATAACTGCGCCGCCGCGCCGATTCCACCAATGATATTAGACCATATCAGTAATTTGCGGATTGTATAGACTCTGGCTATAAGAAGAGAAGGGATAAATCCAACTGCCGCGCCGGCAACACCCATCACTAATAAATTGCTTTGAAATTGTGTATTAAATCCCAATCGCAGCAAAAACAGCGAATACAATACACCTAATGCGCTGGTTGATATGGTTATCAATGCGTTGCTTAGCAGAAACAGCCGGGCATTGCGCTGCAGCGCGCGTATTTTTTGCATATAGTTCAAGAGAAATATCCGCATAAGGTTACCGCTATTCTTCTTGTTACCCGCAATAGTATGAAATATTCTCCACAACACTGCCGCAACTTTAGTTTTTCACGTTCGGTGCCATAGAGATCTGCCCAAATCGATATCGGTGTAAATCATTGCCGCCAATAATTGGTTACCGCTATTGTACACCATGCATATTTCAGCGCACATTCGTTTGTTATTTCGTAACTACTCAGAGGGTTTTGACAAGGTCTCCATAAAGCAAAAGTTACAGCGCGGCATTGATTGTCAGGCAGCAAGGGCGACCGCAAGGGTCGCCCCTACCGGATTGCATCGCCTCATGGGTACCGTGCAGGGTTTCATTTGTATAAAATAGGTATTTGGGGATACCCCAATCCCCGCGCAAGGGGCAGGCGCCGCCCCTTACGAATCCCAGGCTGTTGCAGCTGCGCTTTCGTGAGAATAGACATTCCTGGATTTACCACCTGAATAGTTACGTTATATCTTAGATTATAGCCAATAGCAACCGCACGGTTGCAATAATGTCACAGAAATTTTAAGCTTTTCACTTCATAACAAACATCATAACAATAAATGAAATGATACCAGCTATCGGCAATGCGCATATTCCTGCGGTAAACGATGCTGCTATATATAATCCAAACACGCCCCAGCGATTTACCCCAGCGCCTACATTGCCGCTTTGGGCAAGAAGCGTATATGTATAGATGGGTAATAAAACATTAATCGGTATAAAAACCAGAAAAAATCCTGCTATCAATGCAGCTATTGAGGTATAACTATAATTGCCGAGTATAGAAAGCATTGAAAGCACCGATTGGTTACTCATAATTATTACGCCAATTCCATATATAACAAACATGAAACATTGTACTATGCCAATTGGAGCATACGCCAGCGCAATCGGCTGGATTGCCCTGCGGTAACGCGCTTTGAATGTTCCCAAATATTTATTGGCTGCCCCGGATACATAGGATACAAAAATAAAAAATCCTGCGATATTTTGCATAATTAACATAATAAATATAAAAAATAACTCAACAGTGAACATAGAATGCGCCAATTCCGACGTGAACGGCGGTGCCCCCGAAGTGGCTGAGTACTGTGTTGATTGTACGAATTGATTATAAGCGAGTTGAAAGATCATTAATCCAAAAATGAAGGATCCAATAATCGGCGCCACAAAGGCAACCAGCAGCGAGACCGGTGTCCAAAACGGCTTGGCTTTATTTGCCCAGCCCGCAATATTCCGCCGGCTGATTCTCACGCCGATAGAAAACCACGCTTGCAGCAAATTACCCTGCGCCGGCGGTATTTCTTCAATAGGTAAACCATATTCATCCGGCATAATCCAATAACCTTTAGGAAACTGGAACTGCTGCGGCAGGTACATAGGATTATAGCCATACATATTTAAAGCAGGATCTTGCGAAGGTTGTGTCATAGTGCTTTTCCTTTAGCAAATGATTTTTGTAACTGCACAGGTGGGGAAAGCTGGAATACGTAAGGGGCGTTGCCCCTTACGCGGGGTTTGGTGTGTCCCCAAACTATTATTTTATAAACAACCACTACACGGCGCCAACCCAGCTAATTTATACTGGCCGAGCGAGAAACCACGAAGTCTTTAGCTTCGTGGAAGAATCGCCGTTCCTTACCCTTGTGTTTCAAAGTAGTGTCGAATGACTTCTTGGCTGGCATTCCCCACTGTGCAACCAAAATCGCCATCACTCCAAAAGGTGCGTTCTTTCCAAAAATGCTGCTTGAGCAGAGGCGCATACTGTTGCCAGAGAGCATAG
>JAJYBV010000148.1 GCA_021778805.1 Chloroflexota bacterium
CCGCAAGGAGCAAGCATATATGGGGTGATGGATATGGCAGGGAACGTGTGGGAGTGGACGAATACAGTATATAAAGAATATCCATATGACGCCGAGGATGGAAGAGAAGATGAAAATTCTACAAATGATAGAGTATTGCGTGACGGCTCGTGGAGCGGCGACGCCCGGTATGCGCGCGCTGCGGGCCGCTACAACCGCAGGCCGGATTACTCCAGCAACTATAGGGGCTTCCGCCTCGCTTGCTTCGCGCTTTCGGCTGGCTCAAAGAGAACATGAGTTCTTGTTTTCTTGTTTTCTGCAGCAGAAATAATAGAATACAAATGAAGTGGAAATAGAAAGCAATGGAAGGAGACAGAAGGGGGTCTCGGGGGAACGAAGTTCCCCTGAGCCAAAAAAAACAGGTGCAGCTATACAAGAAGAGAAAAATCATGAAAAAGCAATGATAAAATCAAAATTTTGTTGTTCATTTTCCAGCTAACAAGGTAAACATTTGTCAGAATATGTACAATAGGTACAGGAGGGGAAAATGGAACAACAAACAATGTTTGAAAAACTGTGTTCGTTTGAAAATCTATTACAAGCATATAAAAAAGCGCGAAGAGGCAAACGAATGCATGATGATGTTGCCAAATTTGATTTTTATTTAGAGTATCACTTAATACAATTGCGAGATCAATTGCAGAACCAAACATATCGTCCGGAGAAATATCGGAGGTTTGTGTTGCGAGATCCTAAAGAACGGTATATTTCCGCGGCAATATTTCGTGATCGAGTAGTACATCATGCAGTATGCAATATAATAGAGCCAATATTTGAACGCACATTTATTAAAGATTCATATGCAAATCGCGCCGGTAAAGGTATACATCATGCTTTAGATCGTGTGACATATTTTGCGCGGCGATTTCCTTATGTATTACGTTGCGATGTTCGGCAATTTTTTCCATCCATTGATTTGCAAATATTAGAGCATGAATTGTGGCGCAGGTTGCCAGATTCAAAAGTTATGTGGCTTTGCCGGCAAATTTTGGAAGGTGGCTCACAAGAATTAACTGATCAGTATCAGTTAATTTTATATCCTGGAGATGTCAAATCAATCGCAGAACAACGCCCACGAGGATTGCCGATAGGCAATCAGACCTCGCAATTTTGGGCAAATTGCTATTTAGACGCGCTGGATCATTTTGTGAAAGATAAACTTGGCTGCCACGCTTATGTGCGATATGTAGACGATTTTGTGTTAATGAGTAACAAAAAAGCAGAATTACACCAATGGAGGCAAGCTATAATTGCTTTTTTAGCTTCTCAATTAAGATTGAGTATCCATGAATCTGAAAGCGCAATAACACCGGTTGCAGTTGGAATACCATTTTTAGGATTTACCGTTTTTCCGGATCATCGAAGATTGCGCCGAAGAAATGGTGTGCATTTTGCGCAAAAACTTCAACGGCTGCGTAAAGATTTTGCGCTTGGTATAAAAACACAAGAAGAATGTAAGGCACATATTCAAGGCTGGATTGCGCATGTATCTCATGGTGATACATGGCGGCTGCGCGAGTCTATTTTTAAATCCGGATTTACCAAAGCTGTGGCAGAGGCGCAAATATGAAAGAATCACCAATATTTGTCAAAATGCATGATTTTGTTGCATGGATAATTCCATTAACTACAAAATTTCCTCGTGAACAGCGTTTTGTAGTAGCAGCGGCCCTGCAGCGGGTAACGTTATCTTGCTATGAATCTTTAATTAGGGCTGGATCTGCGAGTGATAAAATTACTGAAGAACAAGCTCATTTAAACGAAGCTGCCGCGCAGTTGAATCTACTGCGCATGTATCTGCGGCTGAGTCACTTTATGTTATGCATTACGACAAAACAATATGAGTTTGCCAGTGAACAGTCAACGGAAGTTGGCAGGATGCTGCAAGCATGGAAACGAAATATTCAACGAAAGCCTGCAGCAGATACATCAATACAGGCGCATGAATGAGTAGATCTCATTTTTTCGTATAGGGATGTATAGGGTATACTTGAGAAAAGATCTCGTGGCGGCTCGTGGAACAACAACGCCCAGAATGCGCGCGCTGCGAACCGCAACAACAACAGGCCGGATAACTCCAACAACAATAGGGGCTTCCGCCTCGCTTGCTTCGCGCTTTCGGATGACTCATCTGGTAAGTCTGGAAAACCGGCGCATGCCTAGCGCAATGATCGGCGAGGAGTGAATGAGATGAGCCAGCGCAGGTATATCCTCGTCAAAAACTTTGTTATAGCATAGCAAAGGACGGCGAAATAGAAAATAGGCGCGCTTCGATGTATCAACAGGCTTCTGTGGTATATGGAGGCGCGCTATTTATTTTATTTTTCTTTTTGTCCAATTAACAATATTATGTAAACATTTTACGGCGCCAACATCGTGTGGCTTGTTCCCTCAAATCCCGAGCGAGGGGCACGACCCCTTGTGAATCCCCGGCGCTACTTCCTGAAAAGCAAATAATTTTTGTAAAGCAGCCGCTTGTGTGTTATTCACGAGCGGCTATTTTTATATCCCCATAGCAATAACGGCCATATATAACCCAAACATAATGACTACACCGGAACTACCCCATGTTAACCAGCGATGCCAACCCTTCATTTTCCACTCTTCCGGCAGATGTTTTACTTCCAGCGCCAGCAAAAAACCTAAAACAATAGGCAGCAATACGGCGTTTAAAACTTCTACATCAATGGTTAGCGACACCAAATTTATGCTGAAGATAACTAATAATGCGCCGATAATATGCGCAGCAGTGAAGATCAAATAAAAAGCTTTTGCTTCTTTGAAGGAGTTATTCAAACTTTTCTTGAAGCCGAATACCTCGCCAATACCCCACGAGGCGGCAATGGAAACAACCAGCGCTGCAATAATACTTGCCCCCAACATGCCAATACTAAATGCTATTTTTGCTCCAAATGTTCCCAAAATAGGTTCTAATGCGCCTGCTACATCTTGTATTGTGTTTAATGATTGGCCGGGATGAGCTTTATATATGGTTGCGCCAACAGCAATAACCACAATAATCATGATAACTTGGGTTAATACAGACCCGATTGCGGTGTCCCATCTTGCGCCTTTTAAGTGTTCTTTGCTCAACCCTTTATCAACATATGCGCCTTGCTGATAGAAGATCATCCAAGGCATAATGACGGCGCCAATATTTGCGCCTATTAAAAATAGATAGTTGGTGTTGGTAAATGGTACAGTTGCTATCCCTTTGGCGATTTCTGCCGGGTTGGGGTGAGCGGCAAATGCAGAGACGATAAAGAACAACTCTAATAGCCCAATGGCAATGCCGATAATTTCAAAACGCTTGTAACTTCCCGTAATTCCGATTGCTATCAGTATTATCGTTGCTAAGCTAACACTTAACCATGGAGGAACGCCAAATAGCGCGCCCACCCCTGATATTCCTGCAAATTCAGTTACCAGTGCGCCTAGCGAAGCAATAAACATGGTAATAACTGATACAAACGCCCATTTCTTTCCAAATACTTCGCGAATCGCTTCGCCATGGCCTTTGCCAGTTGCTAACCCTAACCGTATTGTAACTTCTTGTATAAAAAATAGAATGGGTATTAGAATGATTTGCGGAAGAATCATTGCGTATCCCCATTGTGCGCCGGATTGCGCAGCGGTAATAATGCTGCCTGCGTCGGTATCAGCCAGCATTACCATTAAACCGGGACCAAATGCTGCTAACAGCTGCAGCAATCGCAAATGCCTTTGGGCATGTTGCTGTTGAACAAAACTATTTTCCATGTATTGCTCCTAAACCAAAAAGCCACTGGGATGAGCATGCAATGCGCATTGGAACTGCTGGAATGTGCAGCCCTGTTTTGATTAAAAAACGGGAATTATGAAATATTTTTGCGCATCTAATCATTTTGATATCTGAGTGTTTTAGTATGATTTTAATACAATAATATCATATCATGTATAATTCGGCAAAAATAGCAGGTAATTCAGCGGTTAATTCACGATAATTTGCGGTTTTTTGAACTGAAATAAGACAAATTTTTTGAATATCCAGGAGGCAAAGCCAGGAATTGCTCATTCAACTACTGCGCGGTCTCACATGGGTGGAGGAGGGGAAACAAGCCACACGATTCATCGTGTGGTGTTCGTTTTGTGGCCATTTGGCCGCCAATACCGCGCCGGAGCAAAAGCGTCACCCCATATCGTTTGTTTTAGAGCATACGCCTCGCGGTACACAT
>JAJYBV010000149.1 GCA_021778805.1 Chloroflexota bacterium
CCATCGCCTCTTGTACAAGCTGTGCTTTCAATTGGGCTGTGTAGTGTTTTCGGATCTGGGTCATTCTTGCTTGCTTACACCTTATTTCTTCTTCTTTTCCTGTCCAGTTTTATGGGTCCATTATAAAGGCTTATTCACATCACCAATTATTACAGTGAAGCAAGCCTCAAGAATAACTGGTATTGCTTATAAAAATACTGCTAATAGTATTAGGCAATTATTGGAATTAGGCATACTCATTCAAACGAAAAACCCTGAAAGAAATCGTTTGTATCGGTATCTAAATTACATCAAAATCTTGCAAGATGATGATGATGATGATGAGTTACAAAATATTGATGACACAATAACTTTAAGTTGACATTGACAATAATATTGTAACATGTAATCTAGAAAATAACTACTCAGGGGAAAAAGCCTTTCATGGCTCTTCCAACTACAGCGTGGACACAACCGTTTGGCGATACGTAAGGGGCTACCGCCTTTGCGCGGAGATTGTGATATCCCCCAAAAAGCTATTTATATGGTAACGGAACACCGCGCGGTACAATCTGAGGCGATGCAATCCGGTAGGGGCGACCCTTGCGGTCGCCCTGGAATACTGTGGCAGGTATTTCTTGTCCCTCTATGTTTGTCAAAAGATCCATCATCATGTGGTGTTCGATTTGCTGCTTATTTGCGCACGAATCGAATTGAGGTATGATTCATGGGTGCGGCGCAAATATGATTGGTGGGAAGCAAGTGCGATCGCGAGGTCGCGCTTGCTATACAGATTTTAATGCCGCATTGTGTCATTTGTGTTATATCTTGGCCAACAATGCGGATCTTTTCAATATTTTCTAAAAAAAACGTGCGTTCACTTCAACTGTAATTTTTGAAAATACTCCTGCATTGCCGGAGCAAATTCCGGACGGCGCAACGTATATTCAATGCACGCTTGCAACCATCCGACGGTGTCTCCGGTGTCGTAGCGCACTCCCTCAAATTCGCACGCATAGATAGATTCTGCGCCAAGCAGGGCTTCCAGCGCATCGGTCAATTGAATTTCATTGCCTTTGCCCGGTAAAGTCGTCTCTAAAAAATCAAAAATTTTGGGTGATAACACATATCTGCCCACAACCGCCAAATCAGATGGCGCTTCATTGATGGCTGGTTTTTCAACCAGACCAGTTACTTTTGTCAGCTTGCTTCCCTGTGCCTCACCGGCAATAACACCATATTTCGAAACCTCACTCGCCGGAACTTTGATTACACCCAGCACCGAGGCAGAAGTTTCGTCATATACATCAATCAATTGCTTTAAACAAGGTGTCTTTTCACTCCACACCAAATCGTCACCCAGCATAACCGCGAACGGCTCATTGCCAACGATTTCGCGCGCCATCAGCACCGCATGGCCAAGCCCGCGCGGCGAAGGCTGCCGTACAACGCTGATTCGCACCATATTTTCAATTGATTTTATGCGCTGCAGCAGTTTCTGATTATTTTTCATCTCCAAAATATGGATTAATTCAGGGTTTTCATCAAAATAATCTTCGATTGCGCGCAGGTAACGATTCGTAACTAAAATGATATGCTTAATGCCGGATTCCACGGCCTCTTGGACAATATAATCAATAGCCGGCGCATCGGCAATCGGCAGCATCGGCTTCGGAATAGATTTTGTTGCGGGAAGTACTCTTGTGCCCCATCCGGCAACCGGCAGCACAGCGGTTTTTACTTTTGACATAATGAATATATAGCGCGGATTACCTTAGGTTGTAAGCCTGGAAGAATAGCGCCGCCCCTTTCTGTACCTTGTTTATTACTTACTGATATATCCTATATAGTACCATATGAAATCGTAAATGAGTAGAAAAATCTACCTGTTTGGTAATAAAAGTATCGCCAATTGGCCCATTTAGTGCCTTGATTGATTGGGTAAACTGTTAATAGGAAAAGAATATACCTGCGCAAAACCCGATACATTCTCTATCTGCATCTGCATCAAAATTGAACCATTCGAGCAAAGAAGAAGGAGTTTTCTATGGCTACAACAGTAAAAACCGATGAAAAACGCTGGGATGAAAAACGTGAGCAAATTAAAGAGGCTGCGTTGCCTATTTTTGCCGCAAAAGGATTTAAAGCAACTACCAACCGCGATATTGCTAAAGCTGCTAATATAGCGCCGGGACTTATCTATTGGTACTTTAAAAGCAAAGAAGATTTGTTTTTAGCAATTTTAGATGAAAGCGATATTGAGCAGCGACTAAAACTCCCGCTGGAAACTATGATTGATATTCCCCCAAATAAACTTTTGCCGCTTTTAGCGCGCGGGCTATATCTTATATTACGGGAAAATACTTACCTGAATATTATGCGCATCGTCGTTGCGGAATCTATGCGCTCCCCGGAATCTCAGGAACGGTTTAACCGGCTGTTTCAAGATGTTTTGGAACCGCTGACCGGTTATTTTACCGCGCAGATTAACCAAGGAATTTTGCGTGAGGGCGATCCACGCGCAATGGCGGTATTTTTCTTGAACTCGATGGTCACAATGGTTATGTGGCCGGATGACGCGAAGCATGAAGAAACTGAACAGCATGATTTGGATGTAGCCGCAAAAATTAAATTTGTTTGCAGCGCCTTTATGTATGGCTTTAGCGGCAGAATCGAAGCGTTGCGCAAAACCGCGCTGCGCACGGTAAATGAATAACTTTCCTGTGGTATCCTACTGCTGGATGTTAGCGCTGTTTCTGTAAAGTAAGTAAATCTGTTTCACAGAAGATAATAAATCGCAAGAGGCGCTTAAATGATAGCTTCCTCTTGCGATATTCTGTTTTGTTCAGTTGCGGTTAGTTTATTATTTTAATCGGCGTGAAACTTCATCCCAATTTACTAAGTTCCACCATGCCTCAATGTAATTCGCCCGCACATTCTGGTATTTCAGATAATATGCATGCTCCCACACATCCAGCCCAAGCACAGGTGTACGGCCTTCCATGATAGGATTATCCTGATTTGCTGTCGATTCAACTAACAATTTTCCATCTTTGTTTTGCGAAAGCCACGCCCATCCGCTGCCAAAACGTGTAGTTGCTGCTTTGTTGAATTGCTCTTTAAAGGAGGCAAACGATCCAAACGCCGCGCTGATTGCTTCTGCTGCTTTACCTGTTGGGTCTCCGCCGCCATTTGGTTTCATAACTTGCCAAAATAAGCTGTGGTTTGCATGGCCGCCGCCATTATTGCGCACCGCAGTGCGTGTGGCCTCGTTAACATGGTCTAAATGGGCAATTAAATCTTCAACGCTCAGTTCTGCCAGCTCAGGTTGAGATTCCAACGCCGCATTTACGTTGGTAACATATGCCGCGTGGTGCTTATCATGATGGATGCGCATGGTCATTTCATCGATAAACGGTTCAAGGGCATTATATTCATATGGAAGTGGTGGTAACGTGTAAGCCATGGTCATAATCCTTCTTCGTTTTGGTGTGGGGATTTTTTCCCCTATTTTTTACTATAGCACAGTGAGGCTAGATCTTTTTACGGAATCTCAGGCCTCATTGCAGCAATGCTGAACGCATGCTTGATGGTCTTTACTATTTTAATCAGGTTGAAGATCAACAGAGCAGAGTATATTGAATATCCCATAGTTCCTGTTATTGAACAATCACCGCACGGTACCCATGGGTGGAGGTGGGGAAACAAGCCACACGATGATGGTCTTTGATATTTTAATCAGGATGGAAACCAACAGAGCGGAGTACATTGAGTGCCCCATAGCGCCTGTTGTTGAACAAACACTGCACGGTACACATGGGTGGAGGTGGGGAAACAAGCCACACGATGATGAACTTTCACTTTTAAATAGGGACAAGATATATTTCGTAATCAGGGATACGTAAGGGGCGGTAGCCCCTTGCGCGGGGATAGGGGTGTCCCCAAAATCTCTTTTTATTTTATTTTCCGATGGGAAATATTGGTAGCCGGGCAGCAAGGGCGACCGCAAGGGTCGCCCCTACCGGATTGCATTGCCTCAGGTATGACCGTGCAGTGTTTGTTCTAAAATAAACGATATGTGGCGGCGCTTGTGCTTCGGAGCGGTGTAGGTGGTTGGGCTGCCACAAAACGAACACCACACGATGATGAACTTTACTATTTTAATCAGGATGGAGACCAACATAGCGGAGTAAATCCAGTGACCCATCGGCAAATTGGT
>JAJYBV010000150.1 GCA_021778805.1 Chloroflexota bacterium
AACCAGGGATACGTAAGGGGCGAATGCCCCTTGCGCGGGGTTTGGGGTGTCCCCAATATCATTTTTTATAAACAACCACCACACGGTACACATGGGGATACGTAAGGGGCGGATGCCCTGATTTGGAGTGTCCTCAAAATATCTTTTTATAAACAACCCACCACACGGTACACATGAGGATTCGTAAGGGGCAGATGCCCCTTGCGCGGGGTTTGGGGTGTTCCCCAATATCTCTTTTATAAACAATCACCGCACGGTACACATAGGGATTCGTAAGGGGCAGATGCCCCTTGCGCGGGGTTTGGGGTGTCCCCAATATCTCTTTTATGTAAATTTTTCACAGGGCAATATTGATTGCCGAGTGGCAAGGGCGACCGCAAGGGTCGCCCCTACCGGATTGCATTGCCTCAATGTGTACCGTGCGGTATTTCGTTTGTAAAAATAATATTTTTGGGTGGCGCTTGTGCTCTGGCGAGGTATTGGCGCCAAGGCGGCCCCAAAACGAACACCACACGATGAATCGTGTGGCTTGTTTCCTCACCTCCACCACCCGAGATGCCGTGCGGAAATTGTTCAACAACAGGCAGTATGGGGCACTCAATGTACTCCGCTCTGTTGATCTTCATCCCAATTAAAATATCAAAGATCATAAGCCTATGCAAAGGGTCAAAAATTTGTGAGCATGGCAAAGCTGTTGCGAATGCTACTCATCGCAATCACAATCACCTGATTGATTCATCCATTTTACGCCAAAAATGCGCATTTGTTCGATAACTTGCGCTAAATCGCGGCCCTTTTCAGTTAAGGAATATTCAACACGCGGGGGAACTTCGCCAAAAGTTTGGCGAGTAACTACGCCAATGCGTTCCAGTGTGCGCAGTCTTTCGGAAAGGGTTTTCGGGCTGATGCCGGCTAAAGAGCGTTCTAAACTAACAAATCTTTGAGTTTCGCGGGCAAGATCCCGAATGATGAGCAAAGTCCATTTGCCGCAAATAATTTCAGCAGTCATTTCGATAGGACAAGTAACATGGTAATGTTCTTTATTTGGATCAGTAGGTGTTTGTAACATATAATTAATATACCTATTCAGGAAGCATGATAATTGCGCATTGCATAATGCATACTCAATACTATACCAAATTATACGTATTTCGTTAAGAGTTATCGGGGGAAAATTTGGGTATTTTGCAGAATTTGTGACAATCTCTCAAAAATGTTTGAGAATTTGCCTTCCGCTAAACTGTACCATGTTTTTGCCAAGATTCTGCAGGTTTGGATAATTTTGATAGGAATGGATAGAGGTGAAATTTATAATGACACCCGCTTCAGATCATGACGATCAACCGAAACAGGTTGTACAAAATACATTGTTCCGGCAAGATGCGCCGCCGCCGATTCGCGAAGATTCTCCCTTAGTAGCTTTGCCGGCTATTACCGCCGACACAACCATACACGGCGCAGCGCTGGCGTATCGCCGATTTTTGCTGTTGGGAAATCATTCAAAACATACCATCGAATGTTTTCTTTCGGATATGCGCCTGTTTGCCAAATATGTTGGCGGTACAACTGCGGTAGGCGTTCTTACCCGCGAAACATTGGTTGCCTGGCTTATGCATTTGCGGTGGGATTCTGCTGCAAAACCGGCAGATAAAACGATGGCCCGCCGTGTTACTTTTTTAAAAAATTACTGCGGCTGGCTGGCGCAAGAAGGCGTTCTCAGCGAAAATATCGCCTTTAACATCGTTTTTGCGCGGCCGCTTCCGCCGCTTCCCGATATTTTATTTGAAGATGAATTGAATCGCCTAACACTTGCCGCAGAGGATGTTCGTTCGCAAATGCTTATTACGCTGGCTTTAGACGCCGGATTGAAAAAAGAGGAAATATTGGCGTTAACCTTTGAGCATGTGGATATCAGCGATCCGCAATCTCCCAAAATTGTTATCCGATCTGATAAAGACCGATTGAGAAAACAACAAGAACGAACTTTGCAAATGCCGGAATCCTTTACCGATATGTTTAACCACTTCGTTGCAGAGTCTTCCGGCGCTACACGCCTGTTTGAGTGCACCGATAGAAATTTAACTTATATTTTGGCTAAAACGGTAAAACGCGCGAACATTCATAAACATGTTACTCTGCAAATTTTGCGCGATTGCTTTGCGGTTCGCCAATTGCAATCCGGTGTGACTATGGCAGAATTAAAAGGAAAACTCGGCCTTTCCGATGAAGCATGGTATGAAACCTCTGAAAAGTACCGGAAACTGGCGTTTCCGGCTTAAAAGATGTTTTATACATATATGCGCTGCATTTGCCGGATTGGCAATTTTGCCGCCGCTGTTTAAATGCTGCTTGTTTAAGGGGGATTTTCAGGATCATGTCGCTGGATCCATCACCGATGTCGTCAAAGCCAACCCCGCTGCTGAACCCAACCGATCCGGCTCCCGGCAGGGGGCCTGCTTTTGTGGGAGCGCTTATCTCCGTCGTAATGGCGGGTATCGTTTTGTTTGTTGCCCTAAGTTATAATACTCAGTTATTTTTCTTTCCCGAAGGCATTAAAAGCCAAGCAAACGTCGTGGCGATTGTTGCGCCATACCACGTCATGGGATTTGAATATACTTGGTATAATTCACTTGGTGGCCCGGGATACCTGGCACAGAATGCCCCACAGATTTTAACTTCCGAACGCACTGATTACCATATGAATTTGGTGGTTATTGATGTCCCGGCTAATGTAGACGCCAATAATCCTACCGTGGTTAACTTTAAGCCCGGCTCTAGCCCGGACGCTTTTCCGGATAGTGTGTATAAAACGGTTGTTCAGCAAGCCCAGGCCGCCGGTTTGGTTCCAGTTTTTAAATTAATATTGCATGTTACCAATTCCCCCGATCCTTGGGCTGGCATTATCGGCGCTTCTTGGTATGATAATTCTGGATATTATGTTGAATACCCTGAAGAGCAATGGATTGATTCGTATACCGCATACGCTGTGCATTATGCGCAGCTTGCGCAATCGCTGCATATGCCCTTTTTTATTATGGGTTCTGATTTAGAGCATATGACTACGGATACGCCGGCAACAATGAGCTATACAACACCCGGTCCGGGAGATAAATATACGTGCCACGGCCGGCGCGATTGTGAATGGCAGCATGTTTTAGCGGCGCTGCGCAATTCTACCTATGTTCCCTATACGGTACGGAAACGTATCGCCGGCGGCAGCTATACCGGCAAACTGATATACGCGGCATCCAGCCGGCGCGATAACGGCCAAACCGCGCTGAATTATTTTGAATGGGATCCATCACACTTTTTATGGTGGAACGCCGTTGATATCATCGGTATCAGCGCGCTGATTCCCCTCACCACGAATGTGGCGCCAAGTGAAGCGGCGCTGCAGCAAGCTTGGATGGGCAAAAACACGGGTACTCCATTGGCGCAAAATTATGGCAATATTATAGATCAGCTTGCAGAGCTGCATACGCAAACACAACTGCCGATTTTATTTACCAGCGCCGGTTATGAAAGTGTACCCGGATCTAACCAGTTTCCGGGCGATGCGCCGATACAAAGCTATAGCAACAGTGATTTATACACCGGCCAAATTGAGCAGCAAACGGATATGCAGGCGCTTTATGATACATTCATCCAATATTCATGGTGGATTGGTGTCGTTTGGTATGGCGAGTACCCCATTTGGCCGCGGTCAAGTATTTCCCAAGTTATTACCGGCAACGGAATCGCCAATTTTTTTGCGTTAACCAACCAAGAGCCTGCTTTGCTTACCGATACCAGCTGGGCCGGCGACTGCTTGCTGAATTGTCAAAATGGCGAAGTTCCGGCAAAAAAAGCCGGGGTTTGGCTGAATAGTTTGCCATATGCGGCTATTCCGGCTAATCCGTAGCGCGCGGGCTGCGCGGTTGAGCGATTGATGGTCTTTGATATTTTAATTGGGATGAAGATCAACAGAGCGGAGTACATTGAGTGCCCCATAGCGCCTGTTGTTGAACAATTACCGCACGGCATCTCGTGTGGTGGAGGTGAGGGAAACAAGCCACACGATTATGGTCTTTGATATTTTAATCAGGATAAAGACCAACATAATGGAGTATATTGAGTGTCCCATAGTGCCTGTTGTTGAACAAACGCTGCACGGTCACACCTGAGGCAA
>JAJYBV010000061.1 GCA_021778805.1 Chloroflexota bacterium
CGCCCCTACCGGATTGCATTGCCTCAGGTGTGACCGTGCAGTGTTTGTTCAACAACAGGCACTATGGGACACTCAATATACTCCATTATGTTGGACTTTATCCTGATTAAAATATCAAAGACCATCAACCAAATTTGGTTATATTGAGCGTAAAATTCATTTAAACCGGTTTGCTCTTGTCCTGAAACCGGTACAGTGTTGGTTGATACCTGGAGTTGCTGCCTTAGCTATTGGCGTAAATAACGATGTGAATAAAATATAGAGACGCTGATTCGTGTTGCAAATAAGAACTTATTCCCTATAATAAGGCGCTTATTACATTGCATAGTGAACCCAGTTGGAATATTTCCACTCACTTGGGTATGACAACTAATGAGAACCTTAAAAGACAGTATATCCAATATTGACTATGCAGTCAAGCCATATTAGCAGAATAAAATTGAATTACTGATTTCATTTTTTGATACTTCGAAAATTTGGTAACTACTCAGGAGAGTATTGACAAGATCCACACAGAAGAAGTATGCTCAATCTATCATGACCTAAGAAGAATATGCAGCCAACATACGAGAGTGAGACCAGCGAATCAAGCAACTCTTGAAACGTATCGAAGAACTGGAAGCCCAACTCGCCAAGAAGAGCCGCACGAGCAGCAAACCACCATTGATTGATGGATTGCTGCACAGGAAGTACCCCAAATGCGCGACTAGCAACAAGCCAACAGGAGGGAAAAAAGGCTATACCGGGCACACGCTGCAGCGCAAGGAACTACCCGATGCCATAGTGATCCATCGGCCCGAGGTGTGCGTAGCGTGCCAAACTCCCTAGCAGGATATTCCCGGAACGGTCAGCCAAACCCGGCACGTGCTGGATATCCCGCCACCCGTGCGCCTGATGGACACGGAACCTGTTCCACTCGCTGTTCCGTGTCCGAAGTGTGGCGCCCAAACCACTGAGATATTTCCGGCAACGGTCAAAGCCGATTTATCTTCTGGATCAGAACTAAAAAGCCAAGCGGTCTATGTGCATCAGTACCACTTCGAGTCTCTCAACCGCACCTGCGAAGCGCTTCGGGTTCTCGCCGAAGCGCGAATAAGCCAAGGTACGCTGGTGACCTGGCTGCAAGAGGCCACGCATTAAGCGCATCGGGTGGTAGAGCAGATCGTTGAGGCAAATACGGATTTCCACACAATATCTGATATCTAGTTTTTCTTCACAGTTAGTGAGTTTGGAGAGGAAAATAACGTAAGGCCACCAATAAACGTGAGAAAATATAGAATATATGGTAAAGCAAACAAGACCAACGGTGGAACAAAAGCTGTAATAGCCATGGGAAACGCTGTGATCATGACATATGTGACCAAGCATTGAGCTGCCATACCAATAACCAGAAAAAACATATAACTGAAGCGGATAAAAGGTAAATGATCCACCAAAGGATTTAACAAAATACCTAAGATGATTATCATCACACCAACAGGAATAATGCCAATATAGGTAATCAACTGATTGCTGGCATTAGAAACCTGCTGTGTAAATACTTGCCAGAGATTGGTCTGAAACGCAACTTCACCGGCACTTGGACATTGCGATGGGAAAAGAGAATGAGGTAATCCACAAGGGAAGTGTGATTGGAAAGGCAAAAGGAGCCAGGGAAGAAATATGCCGGAAAGCATAAATATACTGCTGCCTATTCCAATATTGCGCAAAATAATATTTCGTCGGTGTAGTAACATGCAACCACCTTGCTTTCTCTTCAAACTGAAGCTGTAGAAGGAATAATCTAGGTACCAACATAGTTGATTATAAAAATGTCTTTTTCCTTAACTAGGATCTTGAGAATCAGACAAATAATTCTCATCCTTTCTGATTTCGTAGTATTATTTGCTTAAAAGACGTTTCCTTTGTTTGAAAGTTCCAGCCAAGATCTGTTTGCACAACAGTTTACTGCATATTATTCACAATTAGTCCAGGATAAGCAAGTTCATCACTAGGCAAATTCTTAAGTGAGATGTTTTTCTGTTGGCTATTCTCTTTCAGAAAATCATGAACTATAGATTTTGTAGATATCACGAGGGAAGACATTAGCAATTACGCATTATCCCACGAGCCATAATTTTGCCAATAATTAGTAAAATTAAGGTTATTGGAAATACCTCCAGGATATGCGAGTTGTGTACTAAATGGACCACAAGTCCACCATCCTCCGCTGCACATAATAGAATAATTATGGCTGACATTGCCAACACCTTTCCACACGCCATTTTGCAAAGTGTAATCATTGAAGAATGTTATGCTATTAAAATTCACTAATGGTGGAAACTGGTTATTTAATTCTGGGCGTTCGGTAATCCATTCAGCAGTTGATCCATTTGATTGCTCTGTTTCTCCTTCTGCTGAGTAAACACCTCGTGTAATATCCTCTATAAACATGTATGCATAATTTCTCATACTGTAATTATCATCAGACTGAGCATATATTTTATCACCACAATTCACACTAAATACGAAATATGAATATGGGTTAGCTGGATAATCTTCATACCATGCATAGTAAGATGGTGAGCCATTATACCAATCGGATTCAATTCCAGTTTGTACAAGATTTCCACCCCCATCACTGTCATCTCCCCCTAATCCTACCCATTGTGAGGAATAAACATTTGAAGAATGACTACTTACACATGGGACATAAAAATAACTTTGAACAACTTGGTATCCAGAACCAATACCAATATTTCCAGTCCAATTCGAAGAAAACTCCTCGCTAACTTCGCGCACATTGGTTTGGGTTCCATTGCAATATCGAAGTTTTGCATGCGTGAGAAGAGCATTCCAATCTGTGTCAGACATATTCCCTGGTCTCTTAGGAAGCCCATATTGTTGTAATTGTGAATCCGAAAATTTGGTAGGATCAACATTTGTAGGAATTTGAGTACAAGAATTATCACTCTTGGTGATTTGGGATGGAAGTGTCTTTGCTTTAGCTACTGGCGCAAATAAGGATGTGCATAAAGTAAACATAGAGATACTGATTAGGGTTGCAAGGAAAACCTTATGCCTAAATAACGCCATCCAAAAATTTCCACCTAATTTCGCTTGGGGGGGGGGGTAAGATGTGCGATTCGTTGCATAGCCATTCTCCTACAATTTACTAGTATAATAAGGCGCTTATTACATTGCATAGTGAACCCAGTTGGAATATTTCCACTCACTTGGGTATGACAACTAATGAGAACCTTAAAAGACAGTATATCCAATATTGACTATGCAGTCAAGCCATATTAGCAGAATAAAATTGAATTACTGATTTCATTTTTTGATACTTCGAAAATTTTTCCTTTTTAAGAGAATAAGATTTTTTATTCCATCTCCCAGCAATTCAATCAAGGGGAAACGCAAAAAAGGTTTTCGCCTCCTTGCGAATCCCCAAAAGCGTCTATTGTTGGCGTGAAGAATTAATTCAAGTTAAAAACAACCATCTTTATTTCGCTCATTTCCTCCATGGCGTATATTACCCCTTCGCGGCCCATACCACTGCGCTTAACACCGCCATATGGCATATTATCTGCGCGGAAACGGCAGGTATCGTTAATCATAACGCCGCCAACATGCAGGCGCGCCGCCACGGCAAACGCAGTAGAGATATCATTGGTGTATATCCCTGCTTGCAACCCAAACTGACTGTCGTTAACCATCGCAATTGCGTCATCAATCGTATCATACGCCACAATGGAAACCACCGGCGCAAAAATTTCCTCGCACACCACTTTCATATCCGGCGTAACATTTGTAAGAACAGTTGGGGTAACATATGCGCCGTTTCTTGCGCCGCCACAGGCGATTTGCGCGCCGGCTTCTGTTGCCTCACGAATCCACGTCTCCGCGCGGATAGCTTCTTTTTCAGTCAGCATCGGGCCAACCTCTGTTGCCGGTTCAAACGGATCCCCAAGGTGAATCGCTTGAACATACTGCGTCAATTTCTCCAAGAATGCTTTTTCCACTGATTTTTGCACATAAATGCGCTGCAGCGATATGCAAACCTGTCCGGCAAAAGAATAGGCTGCTTTCGAGGCAGATAATGCCGCTGCGTCTAAATTGGCGTCACTGTGAACAATAGTGGCAGAATTTGAACCAAGTTCCAACGCAACACGCCGTAATCCTGCAATTTGGCGAATATGCTCCCCTACCGGCGGGCTGCCGGTAAAACTGATCATTTGCACATCGGGATTGCGAATCAGCGCATCTGTTTCAGATCCGCTGACGGCTATGACATTCAGCGCTCCGGGTGGCAGACCTGCGTCTAAAAATATTCTGCCAATATTCAGCGCGGTAAGTGGTGTGGCGCTGGCCGGTTTTAGCACAACTGTGTTGCCGACCGCTAGCGCCGGAGCAATTTTGTGCGCTACCAGCGCTAAAGGAAAATTAAAAGGGGTAATTGCAGCAATAACACCCAGCGGCTCGCGCCGGGTATACCCAAAGCGATTTGCGCCGTTTGAAACAGCGTCTATCGGCACAATTTCACCGGTAAACCGCTTCGCTTCCTCTCCGGCGTACTGAATCAATTCAACAGTGCGCAGAACTTCACCTACACTATCTGTTATCGGCTTCCCCGACTCCGCTGTAAGATCCCGCGCAACCGCATCTTTTCGTTCGCGCAGCAGGGCAGCGGCGGCAAAAAGCACTTCCGCGCGTTTCAAGGATGGCAGCGCCGACCACCCCGGAAAAGCGCGCTGCGCCGAAGCAACTGCCTGCTGAATAATTTCCGCGTTGCCGGCGGCTATTCTCGCGACTCTGCTGCCGTTCCCAGGGTATAATACATCAAATGTCGCGTTGGTTACTATGTTTTGCCCGTCAATAATCATGGGAACGATTTCGGGCCGTTCAACTATCGCAGTCATACCTATTTTAAAACACCTTCTCAGCTATTTTTTGCGCCTGTCGGTGAATGACACTTCACCAAATACTGCACGATAATAACACAGTTGGGCCGGCGCAGTTTTTACTTGTTTCATGTATTGGATGGCTAACGCGCAGCCGGTTCACTTCTGCGTAAACCAGCTTCGTGCCGAGTGATATAGCGTAAAAACTCAGCTGTTTGCTCTTGTTTTACGTCTTCGCTCCATCCATGCAAATCCGCCATACGTTCTGCTGTTAATGGCGCTACGGCCGCGCCGTGGTCACGCGCTTCGATACCGATATGCAGCCGGCGTTCCAGCATATCCGTTGGTGTCAGCGCCAATTCCGCGCTGGCCGCATAATCCAGTTCGGCGGCGATAATCGGCAAATCATCATATAACCTGTTAGCCATATCCGGATTTTTCTCAATAAGCGCCAGAAGCTCCGGAGCAAAAGCGCCATACGTACTATCCAAATGCGTGATAATATCGGCAGGCAAATGCAATTGCGCCGCTTTTTCCTGTAAAGTTTGCCGCGCGCCAGCCAAATTAAAGCCGCCGGCCAGCAAAAGCTCTGCAGTGCTGCACGAACGCTGTTCGCCGGCCTGTTTATCGACGCGATTCATCACATCTTCCGCCATTTTGCGATATGTGGTTAACTTGCCGCCGGATACACTGATTAGCCCCGCAGTGTTTTCTACTATGGTGTGCGTGCGCGAAAGGCGCGAAGTGTTACGGGCGTGGCGCAGCTGCAAAAGCGGCCGATACCCCGCATAGACACTGATTACATCATCCATGGAAACCTTCGATTGGATAGAACGGTTAACATGCCGGAGCAAATAATCAACATCGTCATCGGTCGCCAGCGGCGTATCTAAATCTCCGCCGCCGGTGTCGGTGGTGCCGATAATAACACTGGAGCGCCACGGAACCATAAAAATAATGCGGTTATCTTCGGTTTCAGGAAGCACAATTGCGTCTTTGCCAATGCCAATCACATCCGGGCGCAACACTAAATGCACCCCTTTGCTCGGCTCAATTTTCAGCTGTGGCGCCTCACCGGTTAGCTGTTCTACAACTTCGGCGTATATACCGGTAGCGTTTACAATATGTTTAGCGGAAATAACAGCTTCTTTGCCATTTTCACCCGGCGCGCGCAGCCGCACATGCGCAGCGTTTAATGCTCCACCGGCGTTTTTATCAAATCCAACAACCTCGGTGTACGTTGCAATCATCGCGCCCATATCGGCGGCGGTTCGCGCAACGGCTAACGTAAGGCGTGAATCATCTGTTTGGCCGTCGGTATATAAAAAGCCCGACTTTAAATCTTCCGGCTTCAGGCAAGGAGCCAATGCCAGCGTTTCAGCACGGCTGATGCCTTTGTGTCGTTTAAAATTATATTTACCGGCCAAACCGTCATACATGCCAAGCCCTATACCTAAAATCTCACGCAAACCTACCCCTCCCGGAGGAGCAACCGGAATGCCAACAGGACGCCGCGAATATCCGTACAGCGGCAGCACAAATGTAAGCGGGCGCACTAAATGCGGCGCATTTTTCAGCATACGGCCGCGTTCTATCAGCGCTTCATGCACCAGCGGCACATCACCTTGCGGCAAATAGCGAATGCCGCCATGCGCTAATTTTGTAGACCAGCTGGATGTTCCGCTGGCGATATCGTTTTTATCGATTAAACCTACAGAATACCCTCTGGCGGCAGCGTCCAGCGCAACACCGGCTCCGGTAATGCCGGCGCCAATTACCAGCACATCCACACCATCACGCTGCATTCGCGCCAAATCATCCAAGCGCTGCTGCGCATGTAAATTTTTCATATAAAAATCTTCAACTTTCTATTCCCATAAAGCATAAAAGCTCGGCGGCAATATGGCTCGCGCTGTTTCAAGCGCATCGCCGCCAAAAACGTTTATTTGTCATCAGCAATCTCAGCTTAAACATAAAATCGAAATGGCGCCATATACGAAATTTCCAAAAACATGGAAAATCTTTGCCGCACCGGCGCACATTCCGAAAATGTTACCCTAATACTATTGTAGCCTCAGCGACACTGCTAAGATCGGCGGAATAGGTATCAGTTTTATCACTATGAATAAAAATTTGCCAAGTCGTTCCCGGTTTTCCCCGAAGAGTTACCGCTTTTTCGGTATACTCCAGCGAAACCATATCTCCGGCTGCGTTGAGGTAAACCTGCTGCGCGCCCGGAGCGCCGGCAAAAATATGCGCCGTTAAATTATTCTCCAGCGCATCACCCAACGCGCGTTTTTCGCGTTGCATTGGTAAAATCGCGCCGGCGCGCACATAAATCGGCATATAATCTAATGGGCAATCTTGCGTAATATACACGCCGCCATTCATCGGCTTATGTGTCCAAAAATCATACCACAGACCCTGTGGCAAGTACATTTTGCGCGCCACTGAATCTGCGCTGCCGCTGAACACCGGAGCCACCAGCAATGCGCTGCCAAGCATATATTCATCGTCGATTGTCGCGGTATTCGGGTCATCGGGAAATTCATATACCAATGGGCGGATCATTGGCGCTCCGTCAATATGCGCTTGCCAGGCAAGGCCGTAATAATATGGGGCCAACTGCAAACGCAGTTTGGCGTAGGCGCGAAATATCTCTACGGCGCGGCTGCCAAACTCCCACGGCTCACGCGGGGTGGTTCCATGCGCGCGCGCCAATGGCGAAAACAGACCAAATTCGGCCCAGCGAATATATACTTCCGGCTGCGGCGGGCTTCCGTAAAATCCCCCGATATCATGCGACCATATTCCCGGCGCGCTCAGCGCATAATTTAATCCGCCGCGCAGCGTTGCCCGCATCGACCAAATATCCGTTTTGGGATCACCAGCCCATTGCGCAGGGTAGCGCTGAGATCCCGCCCAAGCCGACCGGCCCCAAACAAAGCCGGCGCGCCCGGTTTCTTGCGCAATCACCTCACTCACCGTGCGATTATACAGCAAGGGAAAATAGTTCCGCAATTCGCGCCCCGTCATGCCGTTAAACGCAACAGCGTTTTCGGGAACACCTTCGCCAAAATCAGTTTTAAACACCGCAACGCCCATCCGCAACAACGGCCGGTGCATATCTTGCCACCACGCCGTCGCCGCCGGATTTGTGAAGTCTACCACCGCGCGTATGTTGCCATCCGCCGGAGGCATGCTGAAATCCGCGCAAATTACGTTTCCGCTGCTGTCCTTTAAAAAGTAACCGTTTACTTCACCTTCCGCATATCGCGCCGAGGCCGAGGTAACATAGGGCAGTTCCCACAAGCAAATGTGCTTGCCGGTTGCGGCAAATTGCTGAATCATGCCCGGCAAATCGGGAAACGCCTGTTCATTAACAATAAAATCACAATTTAAACCAGGCTTTTCCAGCCATGCAGGATCTAAATGCAATACATCACATGGTATGTCTAATTCATCCGCTTTGCGCGCTACCGTTTCAACTTCTTCACGAGTTTGATAGCGGCACCGTGATAGCCACACACCAAACGCCCACAGCGGAGGCACGGAAGCGCGCCCCGTTAGCCTTGTATATGTGGCTAGCATGTGTTTTACATTTGGCCCATGCAGAATGAAAAGATCGAGTCCATCTTCACCCGTAACAACTGCGGCAGATCTTTGGGTATCGGCGCCCAAACTCCAAGTAACGGGAGATGGTGTGTGGAAAAATAACGCATATCCCCGCGAAGACAACAGCAATGGCACATTTTTATAGGAAGCGTTTGTTGTTACGCCCCAAGCGTCTGTAGTCCACTGGGTTAACTGCGCGCCGCGCTGATTAATGTGGGTAAAGCGTTCCCCTAAACCATACAGCGCCTCATCAGGGTCCAGCTCCCATGAAAAACGGCCGCGCTGCGCGCCATCTTCAACCGCAAACCCGCTGGGAGCCGCGCATAGCAGCCCATGCACATCGCGATCGTCCAGCGGAGACCGCACTGCGCCAATATGCAAAGCAAACGGATCTTTTTCAATAGTAATGCAAGGCTGGGCGTTTACCGTTATTGTGTATCCTTTAACGGTTTCTTCAACGGCAACCGCAGTTTCTTCGCGGGCGGCAGCTCCATCCGGATCGGTCAGTATACCAAAATCTCTGGGGCGGCTAACCCAATCAGAGTGCATGCTCATTCGCAAGCGTACAATATCGGCGGAAAGGATATCTATAAAAAAATAAACTTTCTGTGTTAATTCTGCCGCAGGCGGAAACATCCCGGATTGTGCGTTCGGGGTATTGGTAAAGATAGCCTGATCTTGGAACGGTTCATTGCTAACAATTACCGGCCTGCGTTCATCACCTAAGTTTGCGTAAGGAATCAGCAGCGCCTCCACAACTACCGACGAAGGCCCGGTTTGCGAAAGCGCCGAAAAACGTCGGGCATATAAACCATGAGAACGAAGGCGCTCCAAAATCACATTCATTGCTGTCGGCTCCGTTCATAGTCTGCCATAAAATCTGCCAAACCGCGTTCGGTCAGGGGATGTTCCACCATTTGTTTCAGCAGCGGGAACGCCATTGTAGCTATCTGTGCGCCTAAACGCGCAACAGCGGTAACGTGCACAGGATGCCGCAGCGCCGCCGCAATAATTTTACCGCCTTGATGCTGCGCTTTTAAAATCTCCGCAATATCAGCTACCAAAAGCAAGCCATCCTCGCCAATAGCGTCCAACCGGCCAACAAATGGGCTGACATACGAAGCGCCGGAGGCCAAAGCAAGAATCGCCTGGTTTGCAGAAAATATGAGGGTTGCGTTTACCTCGGGATTTTTTTCCAGCGTGTTGGTTTGAATGAAACGCTCGCGAATCGGGCATCCGGTGAAATGCGCACAGCCGGAACATGAAGCTGCCGTGCGTTGTTTAGTCAGTTGAGCAATTGCCTGCAATCCGGCAGGAATAGTTGGAATTTTTACAACAACATTCGGTGACCAATCGGCGTATTCCAACCCTTGCCGCACCATTTCCTCACTATCTTCCGTAACCACCTCAGCGCTTACCGGGGCATCGGCAATATAGCATATTTCCTGGATATGCGCCTTCAAATCTTTCACACCGGCTTTGGCCACATGAGATGGATTGGTGGTAACTCCTCGCAGCACGCCCCACGATTTTGCGGCGCGAATTTCATCTAGCACTGCGGTATCAAGATATATATCCATGTGCGGATATCTCCTTAGAAAAAAATATATCAGCCTTTAACCGCTCCGGAAGTTAACCCGGAAACAATGCGCCGTTCAAGAAGCAGGATGAGAATAACCAGCGGTACAACCGCCAGTGTAGTCGCCGCGGAAAGAACGCCGAAATTTGTGGTGAATTCGGTTTGGCTTACTTCTACAATACCCACCGGTAAGGTGTAGGTATTTGCTGTAGTATAATTTAAAGCAAATAAAAATTCATTCCAGTTTGCCACAAACACAATAATAAACGTGGTAAAAAATCCCGGTGTAGATAGGGGCAGAATAATACGGTAAAACGCTTTAAACCGCGTTAATCCGTCTACCATTGCCGCTTCCTCTAAATCTCCCGGAATATCACGAAAGAACGCCGTCAAAATCAGCACTGCCAAGGGCAAACCCAACACAGAGTATGGCACAATCAGCGCCCATAATGTATTGATGAGGTGCGCCTTGTTTAAAAGCGAGTATAGCGGCAGCACCTGAGCTAACGGCGGGAAAAATGACAACGCCAGCGTAAACACAAGGGTAAGTGTTTTCAACCTGAACTTAAGCCGGGCAAACGCATAAGACGCCAAAGACGCTAGCGTCATGGTAATGGTGGCGGAAACTATGGAAACAATGACGCTATTAAGGTAATACCGGCCAATATCGCTATTAAAAACACTGGCATAGTTGGTTAAATTCAGACTGGATGGGAACAGCGCCGCCGGTATGGATAGTGTTTCTTGCGGCGTCATAAATGAAGTGAGCAGTGACCAGATTATTGGAAAAAACTGCGCCAAACATATGATGGCTACAAGTATATATAAACCAAAGCGGCCGGCTATAAATTGCGTGGGCAGATGCCTGCGCGGTGAAGCTTTTGTTTCATCAGAAACAGCCGCAAACTGCCGGGAAATTTCACTTGCCATATCCGGTTACCCTCTACTTTCCGATGCGTTGGAGCGAAATAGCATGCTTAGGTACGCCACAACAAACACCAGCGTTATCACCATTAGCACTGTAACGATAGCTGAACCGTAGCCATAATTGCCGTATTGCGATATTTGCGTGTAAATATACAGCCCTAAGTTTTGTGTTGATATTCCGGGTCCGCCATTGGTAAACGCAATAATTAAGTCGAACGCTTGCAGCGATTCAATTGTGCGCAGTGTCATGGTTACCAGCAATGTCGGCATTAACAGCGGAAGCGTAATGCGCGCAAAAGTTTGTATATGCGTGGCGCCGTCTACGCGCGCAGCTTCATATATTTCAGTGGGAATGCCTTGCAATCCCGCCAAAACCAGCAGCGCAACCAGCGAATTTGCTTTCCAGATAGCCAAAATAAATATCAACCAAGTTGCCGACTGCGCAGTGCCCAGCCAAACAACCGGATGTGTGGCGCTCATTAAATGCAAGTGAATCAGAACGCTGTTGACCATTCCATATTGGTCGTTAAACATATATTGCCAAATTACTGAATTCGTCGCCGTGGGAATAACCCAAGGGAAAAGAATTGCGGCGCGCAGCACCCAACGCCCCGGAAAATTCAAATTTGCCAGCAATGCAAGCGCTGTACCCAAAATCATTTGACCGCTTACCGTAATAACTGTATAAAGTAAAGAAAATTTCAGCGAAGACCAGAATTGTGGATCATTTTTTAAACGCACAAAATTGGTAAAGCCGCCAAAACTCATATTTATGCCGTAGTAGCCGCCTTTTTCAAAAGCATAAATAATCGAAGTAATCGCCGGGTAAACGCCAACCAACAGCAAAGCCAGCAGCACAGGGGTTAGCATCATCCAGGCAAAACGTTCCTCACTTCGGCCCAGCGGACCCAGTTTTTGCCTGCGTGGCAGTTCATCTGCCTGAGTTATTTCTTTTGAAGTAGTAAAGAGAGATGTCTGCATGGCCGTTCCTTTCAGGATATCAACTCAAAGCGCGGAACAAGCGGCTGCCGGAAGCAGGCTGCCCATTGCTTCATTCTACCTGAAGCAATAGACAGCCTCCCGAAGCAGAAAATTAGGTTAAAGAGCCTACTTGAGATTGCACTCCGCTTAACGCCGAAGACGCAGAGCCTTGACCGCTAAGCACGCCGTTAATAGCGGCCTGCATTGGTGTGGTAAATTGATTATAATTTACCAAAGTTGGCCGGTTATTGCCGGAGGTAAGTATAGAGTTGAGCTGAGAAAGGAATGGAGCCTTAGCAAGCACATTTGGATCGCTTATCACATCCGGTCTGCTGGGGATTAATCCGGCGTTCATGGCCATAGATGTTTGCGTAGACTTGCTGAGCATGTAGTCAATAAATGTCCAAGCAGCGTCCTTATTTTTTGAATTGGCGTTTATACCCAATACCCAACCGCCAGTGCAGCCATGGCCTTGGTTGCCGGTTGTTGCAAGTGTTGGCGCAACCCCCACATTGCCGGCGACTTTCGATTTGGTAGGATCATTAGCCAGCGCATAAGCATAGGTCCAGTTGCGCATAAACGGCGCTTTTCCTGCTTGGAACAGCGCAAGAATATCATTTGGCGCATAAGTATTTGTGCCCTGCGGCGCTAATTTATAGGTATAAATAAGATCATACATAAATTGAAGCGCGGCAACTTGTGTGGATCCGCTTACCTGAAGATTGCCTGGGGTTCCAATGTTGCCGCCGTCTCCCCAAGTAAACTCAAGCCATTCATCTACAATCGCCTCAATTTTTTTGCCGGGCATTAAGTAACCATACTCTATCCCGTTTGCCGCTTCGCCTTTCATAATAGCTTGCGCCATCGTCATCATATCGGAACGGGTAGCCGGAACATTTCCGCCATATTTTTTTACAAGATCGGTGCGATAATAGAACATACCGATGTCCATATAGCGTTGAATGCCATATAATTTGCCGTTTACTTTGCCAACCGAAGCGGCGCTAGGCCAAAATTGGCTGAGATAACTGCTGTTTACATACGAATCAATCGGAGCCAGCCAGCCTGGGGTTGCAAACGGAGCCGGCCAAGTTACGTCTATCTGCACCACATCGGGGGTAGAATTACCGCCTTGCAGCGCCGTAATATATTTGCTGTACTGGTCGGTAGCAACCGGTGGAAGTGTTTGCAGCACTACGTTGATTTTGCCGGAATGCAGTGAATTGAAGGTGTTAATTTCGTTGGCTTGCTCGCCGGTGGTATCTACCAGCGCCCAAAAGGTAATAGTAACCGGGCCGTTGCTGGAAGATGATGTTGGTCCGCATGCGGCAAGCAGCGATCCAAACGCTGTTGCTCCGATACCGGCAGCGGCGCTTTTAGCTAGCAAAGAACGCCGGCTGATTTTTTTGTTCGCCAGTTTTTTTAAGGTTTCGCCTTCAAAGATATTTGTTTCAGGCGCTTGCGGGGTGTTTTTGTTGTCATCATTGACTGTCATACCAATGTTACCTTTCAGTTGTTCGCATGTCGCGAAGTGTTTTCTGAATTCTCAGAATGAGAAGCAACCCAATGTGAAGCCAGCAGCGCTTCAAAAAAGTTAGCGCGAAACGATTGGAATATTCCACATGTGCGCAAGAAACTCTAGTTCTTGCATATAGGAACCTTCCGCAAAAATAACGTGATGCTCTAATCCCTGCGCCATCATGGTATCGAGCAGAGATTTTGCTGAACCGAGAGGACGAAATACGGCCGAATTCCCTTGAAAGCGGTTTTCGGGAACATCTAAAATTTCCCCTTCCACAGCCAGCAGACGAAATCCGGCGTTAGAGGCGCCAAGCCGCGCTACAGTAACGTGACCGGGGCGAATAGGGAAATTGCCTGCGACACCAATTTTGCGGTTGCAATGCCCGGCCATAATCGGTTCGGCTCCGTTGCGCGCCAGCGAAACCGCGGCGTTTCCACAATGCCAAAGCGTTAAGGTATCATTCGAGTCATCCATCGCAACCACATCAGCCATCAGGGGTGGCTTGCCGCTTAAATATTGCAGCATAAGCTGGGTAACTGCGCCATAAACATCTGTTTCGCAAGAAGCTACAATGCCGTCTTCGGCAATGCGGCCCATGGCGGCGCAAGGCATAACCTGAAATTGTGAGGGAAATTCCGGCCAGCACCGCACAGCCAGCGCATCGCTGCGATCTTCGGCGGCAACATCTTTCAACGCACAGTATGTTTGCCCAAAACGCTGCACATCTTGCGGATTCAGTGTTTGCAAGCTGGGTGACGCTGCGGCTGCTTGTTCTGTCAATGCCTGAACGCGCGCATTATCCACATGTTCAGCGGCGGCAAACAATGTTCCGAGATCTTTTTGGGCAATGGTAGGGCCAATTACGCGCGCAAGCGCAAGTTCATCAAATTGCGAACTATAAAATCCCGTTGGAGCCTGGCCGATAACCGATATTTTTGCGCGCCGTAATTTTCGGCTAACAGCGCAGGCGCGGGCAAATGTGGCAATTTCTTGCAGAACAGCAGGTTCCTCGGGATCGCCATAAACATAGTGGGTAACAAAGTTTTCCCGCTGCAGCGCGTTTGCGGCAATATTGGCGCCGCATAAAGAATTTAGCCACAGCCTATCACCAACCCGACCCGGTTCGCGAAACGCCCATAGCAATATTGGCCGATTTACCGCGCGAGCCAGCTCCAGCGCAGCGCTGGCGTCTGCAAACGAAGCGTGCGCAATAATCAGCGCATCTGCTTGCTCCAGTTGAATGCGTTCACCCGCGCCGCGCGCCGCCTGAGAATCCATGAACACTTCTTCCGTCCCAACTATGGGCCATTGCAGTGTTTGCAATGCGGCCAGCGCACGCTGGGTAATCGCAGCCTCGTACTCTACGGCAAAAGTGGCGCGGCCTACACCGGCAAATCCTAAAACAGGAATAGCGCGAGTTTGCATATGAGCATTAGTCATTCAAGCGTTTCCCACTTTCTCTCGATTTAATTAAGTTAGTAAATTAATTATGCCAAGGAAGACTGATATTGTCAAGCCCTTTGCGGTAAATTGAACGCAACCATAAAAAATTTTACATTTATACAGTCGCGCGCTCTGGCGTTGGCTGCAAAAACGCGCCGCGCTTCAATATAACGCTATCCAGCGCTACAGCGGCGGCCCCAATTAAACCAGCGTCGGATCCAAATGTTGCCGGCACAATGTGCACCATGTCGTCATCTGAAAGAAACGCATGCTGCTGTACGGCGCGGCGCACAATGTTGAGAAATTCACTGCCAGATTCTGTAATGACACCATGCAGCACGATATGACTGGGATTAAGCAGATCTACCATATTTGCCAGCGCTATGCCGATGGATTTTGCTACATCTGTTTGCAGCTGCACCGCCAGGGGATCTCCCTGACGAGCGCGGCGCGCTAAATCGCGGGTTGCCTCTTTGGCGCTGCGGTTCCGCTCATTTTCGGTAATAATGCCCATTGCTACGGCGCGCCGCAAAATTGCAGTTTCCGATGACGTTGTTTCAAGGCAGCCAACATTCCCGCAATAGCATTGCTCTCCTTGCGGATCTACACACACATGGCCAATTTCACCGGCGCCACCATGAGAACCGTGATATGGATTGCCTTCGATAATTATACCGGAGCCAATACCGGTTCCAATATATACAAACGCCACGTTGCGATAAGCGCGAAGTTTGCCAAATAGGGTTTCGCCAACAGCCATGCCGCGCACGTTGTTATCAAGCGCAATGGGTATATTTAACCGGTCTTCCAGCATGCGCGCAAACGGCACATTTTCCCAGCCAATGCGCGGCATATGCTTGGCCAGCCCTCTGGTGGAATCTACTAATCCAACTATACCCACGCCAGCTGCCGCCAGCCGTGTTTGCGCAAACGCATCGTTACGCATCATGGTATGCCATCTTTCCGCAATGGTATTCGCTGCCCATTCGGGTGTATAGGCTTGGGGGGTAGCAATTTCTGTGCGCGCAGCAAGCTTGCCTTTTAATGTTGCTAACCCAATGCGCAAAGAAGATGCGCCCTGATGCGCCACGCCTATGAGATATTGATTTTCTGTTAAATCTAAAATAATCGATTGCGCGCCGACTCTTTTAGTTGGCAAAACGCCAAGTTCCTGTAAAAATCCATCGTCAATCAGGTCTCGGGTGATATTGCTGATTGCCGCAGGCGTCAGCCCGGTTTGGCGCGCCAAATCTACCCTTGGCAACCCGCCATTCTGCAATATGGTCCGCAAAACCCGCTCGCGGTTATACATACGGCTGCTAATATTTCCTGCGTTTGTTGCAGCGTCCATAAAGACCCCTCTTGACAAATCAATTAATTAAGTTGATAAATATACTATGACAGATAAAACGTATTTTGTCAAGTACCGTTTTCCCTCTGTTTGAATGATTCACGAAAGTGAGGCGCATAACTATGGCGCATGGCTTTTTAGCGCACCACGCTCAGGATGATGTCGGCGTGGCGACACGAGATCTGCACGCCGGCGAAGTTGTTGAAGGTGTGTACATGGATACTGAACAGGTGATTTCCCTCACCCTTGCAACAGATGTTCCTTTGGGTCATAAGGTAGCGTTGAAAGATCTTCCGGCGAACAGTGAATGCCGGGAGTATAACGAAATTATCGGGCGTATCACTGCGGATATTGCCAAAGGTGAACTGGTTCATGTTCATAATATTAAATCGATAAGGTGGGCCTGATTATGCCGAGCACTACGTTTTGGGGATACCGGCGCGCCAACGGATCTGTTGGAACGCGCAACCATGTACTCATTTTGCCGGTTGACGATCTTTCCAACGCCGCGGCAGAAACCTTAAGTCATATGATTCAAGGCACTATGGCAATTCCTCACCCATATGGCCGATTGCAGTTTGGTGAAGATTTAGATCTGACTTTCCGCACTCTTATTGGCGCCGGCGCAAACCCCAATGTCGCCGCGGTTGTTGTGCTATGCATTGAACCCAAATGGGGCAAACTTGTTGCCGACGGCATTGCCAAAACCGGTAAGACTGTTGCCAGTTTTGCCATTGAAGACGCCGGAGATATCGGCACAATTGCCGCCGCCGCCAAAGCACTGCGCGAATTTGTATTAGACGCCTCGGAACTAAAACGTGAATGGCTGCCGGTAAGCGACGCCATATTCAGCGTTAAATGCGGTGAATCAGATACTACTTCCGGCTTGGCTTCTAATCCTGCGGTGGGATCTGCCGTTGAATGGCTGGTTGAGCAAGGCGCTACTGTAATTTTCGGCGAAACCAGCGAAATTACCGGCGCGGAACATATTGTTGCGGCGCGCTTCCAAACAGAGGAAGGCAAAGCAAAATATTTGCGCATGCACCAATCGTACCAAGACCTTATCATTCAATCCGGCGCAGATCTGCTTGGCTCGCAGCCGACACAGGGCAATATTAAAGGCGGACTTTCAACGATTGAAGAAAAAGCGTTGGGCAATATTCAAAAAATTGGCAATCTCACAATTGTAGACGCTATCGAGCCAGCGGTTGCTCCTTCAGGCAAAGGTTTGTATTTTATGGACTCTTCATCTGCAGCGGCAGAGATGGTTACGCTGTGCGCGGCGGCAGGATCGATGTTTCACTTTTTTACAACCGGGCAGGGCAATATCATTGGCAACCCGATTATTCCCGTATTGAAAACAACTGCAAACCCCAAAACCGCTAAAATTATGAGTGACCATATCGATGTTGATCTCAGCGGTATGCTAACTCGCGAATTGACGCTGAAAAGCGCCGGCGAAAAATTGCTGGATATGATGACGCGGATTGCCGGCGGCAGAATGTCTTGCAGTGAAGCGCTGGGTCATAAAGAGTTTGTTTTAACCAAGCTGTATCGCAGCGCATAAACAAAGCTTCACTTTTACTAAAAACGAGTCAGTGGTTTGGCGTCTTTGTGCAGCAGCGCAATGAAAATATTTCAAGAGACGCCACCACTTTCGCATGAATTTTAGGAAATATTCTCCCGAATCTGGTTAAACAAAAAAACATTTTCTCAGCAAGCTATTGCGGAATGTGAGACATATGATTATTGTCAGTGAATTTATTGCAGAGCCGGGGCCGGCTATGCTGCAAGCAAGCGGATTAGAAACTGTTGTTGATCCGCAGTTATGGCAGCGCCGCGAAAACCTTTTTCAATTGCTGCAATCAGCCGAGGCGTTAATTATCCGAAACCAGACCAAAGCAGATGAACAGTTGCTTGCCGCGGCCCCAAATTTAAAAGTTATCGGCCGCCTTGGCGTTGGTTTGGATAATATTGACTTGGCGGCGGCAGCCAAACATGGCGTAGCTGTTACTGCGGCGCGCAACGCAAACGCCGCGGCAGTGGCAGAGTATGTTTTTGCGGCAATGCTGCATTTTGCGCGGCCGCTTTTTATGATGGATAACAGTGTGCGCGCCGGTGGCTGGGAAAGAGAAAAATATACCACCAGTGAATTAGCCGGCACAACATTAGGGCTGATTGGCGTCGGTGAAATTGGCCGCCGCGTTGCCGCCAGAGCTAAAGCGTTTTCAATGCGTGTTGTCGCGTATGATCCGTTTATCGGCCCTTACGACGCCGCAGTAGCGGAAGACCACGCAGAATTGCTTTCGCTGGATGAACTAGCGCGGCGCGCGGACTATTTAAGCGTTCACACACCGCTTTCCGCAGCGACGCGACATATGATTAACGCAGACTTCTTTCAGCATGTAAAGCCTGAAGCGGTTCTTATCAACACCTCGCGCGGACCGGTGATAGACGAAGCGGCTTTGCTAGCGGCGCTGCAGGCAGAAAAACTGCGCGGCGCGGCGCTGGATGTGCGGGAAACTGAGCCGCCTGCAGTGGGAGACGCGCTGGCAAATCATCCGCGGGTTTGTTCCACACCACATATTGCCGGCTTAACAGCAGAGGCACAAGAAAGAACCTCCTTGCTGGTTGTCGCGGATGTATTGCGGGTTCTGCGAGGTGAACGCGCTATCGGAGCCGTACAACTTCCGGTAAAATAATACCGGCAATATGGCTGTGTAGAAAGCAATAAAATTCCCGTGGATTCGCAAGGGGCTTGGGGCGCCCCCCCCAAAATACCTTTTTTAAACAACCACCGCACGGTACACACCAGGGATACGTAAGGGGCGGTAGCCCCTTACGCAGGGCTTGGGGCGCCTCCCAAAATTATCTTTTTTTTAAGAAACGCCGCACGGTACACATGGGGATTCGTAAGGGGCGGTAGCCCCTTGCGCGGGGTTTGGGGTGCCTCCCAAAATTATCTTTTTTTTTAAGAAACGCCGCACGGTACACATGGGGATTCGTAAGGGGCGGTAGCCCCTTGCGCGGGGTTTGAGGCGCCTCCCAAAATCTCTTTTATGAAAATCTTTCACAGGGCAATATTGATTGCCGAGTGGCAAGGGCGACCGCAAGGGTCGCCCCTACCGGATTGCATTGCCTCAATGTGTACCGCGAGGCGTATGCTCTAAAACAAACGATATGGGGTGACGCTTGGGTTTCGGAGCGGTGTAGGCGCCAAGATAGCCCCAAAACGAACACCACACGATGATGAACTTTAACAATGAAAGAGGGATACGTAAGGGGCGGTAGCCCCTTACGCGGGGATTGGGGTGTCCCCAAAATTATTAACTCACCTTACGCAGGATGAGCAAAAAGGAACAAAATGAGGCATACTAAAAGCAGAGAGAAGCACAAAGGGAAA
>JAJYBV010000151.1 GCA_021778805.1 Chloroflexota bacterium
CACCTTCACAATACTATTGTTTAAACAACCTATACGAACAGATATGAAAAAAATTTGATCGGCCGCTTATAAAGTGTATAATGTGAGCGAAATTTTGTCTTGACAAAATTTCGCTGATTGGTGTTTGGTATTTATGGAGATGATCTTGCAATAGGGTGTTATAATGTGGGTTTTCTGTGTTGTTGATTGCGGCTGTTCTCGTTTTTCGCTGTAAAATTCCTGTTAATTTCCCCTTGGTAGTTATGTTATGGATTTGCAGCGAAAATTTAGTGTATGAAAAATGAGTAGACCAGACCAGAAAACGCAAAACAAATTTTGAGGAAGTATAAAAAAAGAGCGGTGCCGAGGGGATTCGAACCCCCGATCACCCACGTGACAGGCGGGTATGTTAGACCGCTACACCACGGCACCACTGTTGTTGAAACAACACGTTCATTATATCATGCATAGAAGCTCTTGTCAAGCCTGCGGCAGTTAGCTTCTTATTTAGGTTTTGTTATGCAAAAAGATGCTGCTGAATAGTCTTTTGGGGCAGGCGTTGAAGAGCCAATTTATGATATACTGTGGCGTAGCTTTGCCTTTGGATTGTGATTGCAATACAAGATTCATCCATTGATCATAGTTTGTATTGATTATGAACCGAAGAGAAGCTACGTGCGGGTGAGTCGTTGTGTTGCTTGAACCTGCGCTATGAATCAAGCGAAAGCCTTTACAATGATTGAAAGAAAAAACGAGCCGCTAGAGCCGGAATACGTGTTTGCCGCAGAAATAGCCGTAACGGAATGGGCTAATCAAGGATTGGTTCGCGGTGTTATTGCCACTGCCGGAGATCGCAATTTGCCGGAGGGGGCCGTGGTAGAGTTTATTGGCGGCATACCCGGAGAGCGTGTGCTGGCGGATATTAAATTTTTGACGGTTTGGCGGCCAAAGCAGGCGGTACACCGCAAATACGCGATTCATGTGCGCGAGATTATATCTGCTTCGCCGCAGCGAACAATGCCGCGCTGTCCGCATTTTGGCGCGTGTGGCGGATGTCGGCTGCAGCATGTAAGCTATGAGGCGCAGCTGCAATGGAAGCGGGAACGTGTGCGCATGGAGTTTGCAAAATGGGGTGTGGATACAACGGTCATTCAGCAGGTAATTGGGGCAGATAATCCCTGGAATTATCGCAATCATATGCGTTTTTCTGTAAATTCGCAAGGTAAGGCCGGATTGACTTATTTTCAGTCGCATCAAATAATCCCGTTAACCGATTGTCCGATTGCGCACCCCACCATTAACCGAATATTGCAGGAATTACCTGCAATACAGCTTGCGAAGCCGCAAATTGGCATACGGTGCGGCGCTAATACCGGTGAAGCGCTGTTATTTCCGCAAGTTGCGCAGCTCGACACTGCAAAATTGGCCGAAGAGGGCATTGCTATCCAAAAAGATACATTTCATGAAACTATCGGTGGGTTGGCGTTTACAATTAGGGCTAATTCATTTTTTCAAACAAATACCCAACAGGCAGAAAAAATGGCGCAGCTGGTGTTAAGCGCTGCGCCGGGCAGCATTAATCCTGCAATTGCCGACGCTTATTCCGGTGTTGGAGTTTTTGCCGCATTACTGTCGCAGTTTGGCGCCGGAAGAATAGCGGCAATTGAAGAAAGCACCGCCGCGGTGAAAGACGCAAAAGCAAATTTTGCCGCGCTTGGCATTTCCGATATCGAAATGATCTGCGGTAAAGTAGAGGAAATTCTGCCTCAGCGCCAAGATCGTTTCGACGCCATTGTTATCGATCCTCCGCGCGCTGGCTGCTTTCCGCAAGTTTTGCAAGCTATTTTGGAGCAGCGCATTTCCCGTGTTATCTATATTTCCTGCGACCCCGCAACATTGGCCCGCGATGTACATATTTTATGCGCCGGCGGATATCAGCTGCTTTCGGCGCAGCCGCTGGATATGTTCCCGCACACATATCATATTGAAACGGTTGCGGTATTGGCCTATGGTGATGGAGAGGCTTTATAAGAAGTAATGATGCGACTGATCTGCAAAAACTAGGATTGTATGAGGTGGCGTCTGCCCTTGCTGCCCTGTTACAAACACTGCTTTGGGAATTAAAAAAAATATTTGGGGACACCCCAACCCCCGCGCAAGGGGCATCCGCCCCTTACGTATCCCTGGTTGTGTGTACTGCGCATTTATTTCGCATATTTGTTTTTTCTCGTTGGTACGGCGAATCGGCGTTACATACGAAAGATACCGAATTTCGTTTCCTCAATCGGCGCACGGATTGCCGCCGCAATTCCCAGCGCCAGCGCTGCGCGAGTTTCAGCCGGGTCTATAATACCGTCGTCCCAAATGCGCGCAGTGCTATAGTAGGGGTTGCCTTCGGCCTCATATTTCGCGGTAATCGGCGCTTTAAATTGTTCTTCCTCTTCCGGGTTGAGCGCAGCGCCTTTCGCGGCCAGAGCGTCTTTGCGCACAGTCAGCAATGTATTGGCCGCTTGTTCGCCGCCCATAACCGATATACGCGCGTTCGGCCACATCCACAATTGGCGCGGCCCATATGCGCGGCCGCACATGCCGTAGTTGCCGGCGCCAAAACTGTTGCCGATCATAACGGTAAATTTCGGCACATTGGCGTTGGCTACCGCCATTACCATTTTGGCGCCGTCTTTCGCAATCCCGCCGGATTCGTATTGTTTGCCCACCATAAAGCCGGTAATATTCTGCAAGAAGATGAGAGGAGTTTTTCGCGCCGCGCACAGCTCGATAAAATGCGTCGCTTTTAAGGCGCTTTCGCTGAATAATATGCCGTTATTTGCAATAATTCCTACCGGGTATCCAAAAATGCGCGCAAATCCACACACCAATGTTTCGCCATACTGGGCTTTAAATTCATGGAATCGCGAACCATCAACCAATCTTGCAATAATTTCATGCACATCGTAGCCATGCCGCCAATTTCGCGACACCACGCCATACATTTCTTTCGAATCATACTTCGGCTCTTCCGGAGCCGCTATTTCCCAAGGCTCGTATCTCGGCCGATTCAGGTGCGAAACAATGCTGCGAATAATCGCCAAAGCATGTTCATCGCTGAGCGCATAGTGATCGGAAACACCGGATATTCGGGTATGCACTTCGGCGCCGCCTAAGTCTTCCGCTGAAACATCTTCACCGGTTGCCGCTTTCACCAGCGGCGGACCCGCCAAAAAGATTGTGCCGTTGCCGCGCACAATGACCGATTCATCACTCATCGCCGGAACATATGCGCCCCCTGCGGTGCAAGACCCCATGACGGCGGCAATTTGAGTTATTCCTTTGGCAGACATGTGCGCCTGATTATAAAAAATTCTTCCAAAATGATCACGATCCGGGAACACGTCGGCCTGAAGGGGCAAGTTGGCGCCGCCGGAATCGACCAAATAGACACAGGGCAAATGGTTTTGTTCGGCGATTTCCTGCGCGCGCAGATGTTTTTTTACGGTGATAGGAAAATAAGAGCCGCCTTTTACCGTGGCGTCATTTGCAACGATAACACATTCCTGGCCTTCGATAACGCCGATGCCTGTAACTATACCGGCGGATGGCGCTTCATTATCATACATATTCCACGCGGCCAGCGCGCTGAATTCCAGAAACGGTGTATCAGCGTCCACCAGCGCAGCGATGCGTTCGCGCGCCAGCAGTTTTTTGCGGCTGCGGTGTTTGGCAATGGCGGAATCTCCGCCGCCTTTCTGCGCCAGCGCCGTGCGTTCCGCCAGTTCATCTACCAGCGATTGCATAGCCTTAAAATTTTCTTTATATTCCTCGCTGTTTACATCAATGTGTGATTCTAAAACCCCCATCGGTTCATAGCGCCTTTCAGTTGGATAATAGCGTTTCCGGCAGATATGCGCGCATAGCACAGCCGTTTTCGCAAGCACTGTTATCATACAATGTATCAACACGGTTTACCAGTTTGATGATCTTTGATATTTTCATCAGGATGAAGATCAACTGAGCAGAGTACATTGAGTGCCCATTGTTGAACAAACACTGACCGGCTACACACGGGTGGAGGTGGGGAAACAAGCCACACGATTCATCGTGTGG
>JAJYBV010000152.1 GCA_021778805.1 Chloroflexota bacterium
CGCCCCTACCGGATTGCATTGCCTCAGGTGTGACCGTGCAGTGTTTGTTCAACAACAGGCACTATGGGACACTCAATATACTCCATTATGTTGGACTTTATCCTGATTAAAATATCAAAGACCATCATCATGTGGTGTTCGTTTTGGCGCCGCCCGGCCAATAACGCCGCGCGGTACACATGCGCCATCAAAATATCTTTTTTATAAACAAACCCCGGCGCGCGAAGAAGGCCAATCGAGATGGACACCGCAATGAGACGGTTATTTTTTCGGTCTTTTCGATTCAAAAGGATCGCCGAAAGCAGGTTCTTGAAACAAATTTTCCTCACGGTCGATCAGCAATTTTGCCACCTGAAAACCGATATGCGTCACTTCAAAGGATTGCACGCCGGAGCCGGTTTTATATAATAGCCCGCGGCGAATTAAGCCATCTGCCATAGCGTTTAAGCGCGCGCTGGCAGGGTACCATCTATCTTGCCAGCCAAAAATAAACGGCGCCGCGGCCAGCGTCATAATATCTTTTTGCAGCGGAGTTAATCTATCGGCCAGCTGTTCCATGGCTTTTTGCGTAATGCGCGGCTGCGATTCCCGTACATTTTTCATAAATTGCTCACTTTCCCTGCATTGGTTGCTTTTAATCCGGTATTCTATAGCATACTTTATGCCAATTCACCAAAGCGCACTTCTCTTGGCGCTAAACACGCCGCGTTGCGCCAATCGCCTCACAAATGGGCATAGTTTCAGCAAAATAACAAGCGCCGCGCGCCCATTACTTTAGGCATGGGCCGCAGACATGCGTGTTTTGTGTCTGCGGTAAAATATGTCATACTATGTATGAAACAGGCGCCGCGGCTCCCATTTCATTATACCTGCGCAGTAAATTTTCTCTGAGTACATGCTCCAGATATTCCAACAAAGAAAGATATAATCCTATGGCCATACCACCGGATGATCAGCAGCATATCGACGCTGCCGCAGTACCGCTGCTTGCAAAAGCGCGAAACGGCGATATAGAGGCGTTTAACGGCTTAGTGCTGCTCTATCAGCGGCAGGCTTTCAGCGTTGCGGCGCGTATGCTTGGCAATTGGCAATCTGCCGAAGATGTAACCCAAGAAGCGTTTTTTGCCGCCTATCAGTCGCTCGCCTCGCTGCGCGGCGATTCCTTCCGTGTGTGGCTGCTGCGCATCGTCGCCAACCGCTGCTTAGATTATTTGCGCGCCGGCAAAAAAAGAACCGCTGTTTCGCTCGACGCGGAAGACTGGGAAACCGGCCAATCACTGCAAAATACATTGCAAGATAATTCCACCGATTGGGATCCCGAAGCGTTTGCTGAACGCAGCGAATTGCTTATCATTATACAAACCGGATTAATGACGCTGCCGCACGATCTGCGCATTGCAGTTATTTTGTGTGACGTAGAAGGATACAGCTACGAAGAGATCGGCGCCATTATGAACACGCCAACAGGCACGGTAAAATCGCGTATCGCGCGCGGAAGAGAGCGATTGCAGATATATTTGCGCGAACACGGGGAACTTAAACCGTCAAAAAAGCGTCTTGAAATAGATCAACGTAAAAAAAATCAGCCGCAAGCGCCGTATTCCACCGATAAAAAAAGGGGTCATCATGAATCATCCAAATAATCACTTACAAAATGAAGACCTCTCGGCGTATTTGGACCATGCTCTGCCATATCAAGAATATATTGCGGCGCAGCGGCACTTGCAAACCTGTGATCGGTGCGCCTATCAGCTGACACAGTTTAAGATGACCGTGGAATTACTGCGCCGCGCCAAGGTGATGACTGTTCCCAGAAATTTTACGCTGGATAATAAATTAACTGCCCGCAAACCTGCGCGAACATCTCCTTGGCAGTTATTTTCCGCTGCAGCTGCAATATTGGGTATAACATTACTACTGTTTGGCGCCTACGCTTACATAAACGTCCCAAATGAAACCGCAGCCGGATTGGCGGCAAATGTAACTACCTCGTGCGGAACTATCAATTGTCCGGCAAGCAGTTCGCCATCACCAACAACACAAACTACCAATCCGAAAAAACCGACCGGCGTAACCACTTTGCCGGTACATTTACCCACCGCAACCACAGCTCCGGCGCAAACGGCGCACTACATAAATCAGCGGCAAATCGCTTGGTGGATATATGGCGTTTTGGCGGCAGGTTTAATATTCTCGATAACTGGTATAATTTCTATAGCGCTTTTTTTGCGGCGATAAGTGGAGCCGCCACAAGCGCAAAATTTGCCATGGATAGAAAGAGTACTGCGTTATGCTGCAAGTTGAAGAGGCGCTGCAAGCAATTTTAGAGGACATTCGCGCGTTACCGCCGGAATCCGTACACCTAGCGGATTCACTGGGCAGGACCTTAGCGGAAGATTATTTTGCGCAAACGGATTTGCCTCCCTTTGATAATTCATCTATGGATGGATATGCAGTTGTTGCGGCAGAGTGCGCCACGGCTTCCGCGAAATCCCCGGTTTCGGCAGTAGTCATCGGGGAATCCGCCGCCGGTAGCGCAACCACCATCCAACCCTCGGCGTTTACGGCTATAAGAATATTTACCGGCGCGCCGATTCCACCGGGCTATACCGCAGTTATCCCGCAGGAAAATGTTACAGTGGCAACGGATCGCTCTGCAATTGTGATTCAAACTCAGGTGTCCGAAGGCGCTTATATTCGCCGCAAGGCCAGCGATGTTGCCGCAGGGACGTTAATTGCGCCAAAAGGCGCAGTTATCACCCCGTTTTTATTGCTTGCCCTTGCGGCGCATGGAAACGCGATGATTCAGGTAACGCGCAAACCAGCTGTTGCAATTATTGCAACCGGATCAGAGTTGGTTGAACCCGGGCAGCCGCTGCAATTTGGGCAAATTTATAACAGCAACGCTTATATGCTCGCCGCTATGGCACAATCTGCCGGCGCAGAGGCAACCATTCTGCCGATTGCGCAAGATAATGAGGAGGATATATTGCGCCGGTTGGAAGAGGCGCAGCGCTATGATTTGATCATTTCCTCCGGTGGAGTTTCCGTTGGTGACCACGATTTGATAAAAAGCGCCATTGAAAAAATGGGGCAGCTAAAACTTTGGCGGGTCAATATGAAGCCTGGCAAACCCGTTGCGTTTGGCAAAATCGGAGCCACACCCATTATCGGTTTGCCGGGAAATCCAGTATCTTCAGCGGTTACTTGTCTGCTTTTTGCAGCGCCAGCAATTCATAAGATGCTGGGATGCAGTGAAGCTTCACAGGAAATTTTCTCGGCGCATATAACGGAGACGATTGCGCAAAGCGATCGCCGCAGTTACATCCGCTGCGCGCTGACGCATATCGACGGCGAGGCGCACGTTACTCCGCTGGGGTTACAAGACTCGCACCGCACCATGTCGATTGCGTTTATGGATGTATTAGCCATAATTCCGGAAGGCTCCGGAGTGTTTCCCACCGGAACTCTCGTTCAGGTTATTCGCGCGCGATAATCACACAACCCAAGCAACTTGACCTTGTAAAAAAATTAAAAGATAATTTGGGGACACCCCAATCCCCGCGCAAGGGGCTTCCCCCCCTTACATATCCCTGATTTTGCGTGTGGTATTCGTTTATATAAAAGATAATTTGGGGATACCCTAATCCCCTCGCAAGGGGCTTCCGCCCCTTACGTATCCCCTAGTGTACCGTGCGGTATTCGTTTATAAATAATATTTGGGGACACCCTAATCCCCGCGCAAGGGGCTTCCGCCCCTTACGTATCCCTTAGCGTACCGTGCGGTATTGGTTTATAAATAATATTTGGGGACACCCCAATCCCCGCGCAAGGGGCTGTCGCCCCTTACGTATCCTTTAGCGTACCGTGCGGTATTCGTTTATATAAAAGATAATTTGGGGATACACCATTTCCCGCGCAAGAGGCTTCCGCCCCTTACGCATTCCCTAGTGGGTCAGTTGGCAAATAACTTGCCATAAATGCTGGAAGGAGATAAGCTGAAGAAGAGGAGGGAATGAGCATGAGAGCAGTGCATCTGTTGCGGACGATCACGCAGGAAGAAGA
>JAJYBV010000062.1 GCA_021778805.1 Chloroflexota bacterium
CTGACGGCGGAGCAATTTCTGCCGGATCCGTATAGCGCAGAGCCGAATGCGCGGATGTACCGGACAGGTGATTTGGTGAGGTATTTGGCAGATGGGCAGGTTCAGTTTTTGGGCCGCATCGACCAGCAGGTAAAAATTCGAGGGTACCGCATTGAGCCGGGTGAGATTGAGTTTCGGCTGGCGCAGCATCCAAAGGTGCGCGATTGCGTGGTTGCCGTTCATAAAGATTCGGTAGGATCGGCGCGGCTTACAGCATATGTTGTTACCCATCAGCCATTTGCCGATGTGGAAATTGATTTCAAGGGATATTTAAAAGAGTTTTTGCCCGATTATATGGTTCCATCTAAGTTTATACTTTTGGACGCTTTTCCGCTGAATTCCAGCGGCAAGGTCGATCGCCGTGCATTGCCTTCACAGGATGAAATTCCTGCCGGTACTACTATCACGCCGGCGATACCGCGAACAATAGTTGAAGAAACATTAGTTGATATTTGGCGGCAGATTTTAAAGCGTGAACAAGTATCCATTCACGATAATTTCTTTGAACTTGGCGGCGATTCAATTATGTGCATGCAGGTAATTGCGCGCGCGCGACAGGTTAACATTCAACTTACGCCAAAACAATTATTTCAATATCAAACAATTGCAGAATTAGCTGTGGCGGCAAACGTTAACACAACAGACATCATCAGTCAAGATCCGGTAACCGGACCGGTGCTGCTTACCCCAATTCAAAAATGGTTTTTTGAGCAAAATTTGTCAGAAATGCATCATTATAACCAATCGGCGCTACTTGAAACACCGGCAGAAATTGACACGCATGCATTGCGGCAATCTATCCGCATTTTGTTGAAACACCATGACGCATTGCGACTGCGCTTCGAACAAGTTCATGGCGATTGGAGCCAACATTGCGCTGCCTTTGATGAACTTGATGATTCATTCTTTACCGAATTTGATATTTCGACATACTCCCCAGAACAGCAGATGCTGCAAATGCGGGTGTTATCGGATAATCTTCAGGCAAGTTTAGATTTGCGCCATGGCCCGCTGCTGCGCGCCGGATTCTTTTATTTTGGCCCAAATCACACGCAGCGGCTATTGTTAGCGACGCATCATCTTGTTGTGGATGGCGTTTCTTGGCGCATATTGCTGGAAGATTTGGAAACGGCATACTTGGCGTTTATACAGCAGCAAGAAGCTGTTTTGCCGCTAAAAACTACATCATACCAAAATTGGGCGCTATACCTTGCCCAATACGCGCAATCATTGCCTGCAATCAAAAATAGCAGTTATTGGATTACACTTCGCAAACAAAATATAACAGCGCTGCCAGTAGATCATCAAATAGCGCCGGCGGCAAACACAGAGCAAACCGCACAGCCAATTTATGTTTCCTTGGAAATAGAGGAAACCGTTGCGCTGCTTCAGGATGTTTTTAAAGCCTACCACACACAAATGAATGATGTGCTGTTAACAGCTGTGGCAATTGCAATTCACGATTGGACCGGCGCGCCAACCTTGCAGATTGATCTGGAAGGGCACGGCCGTGAAGAAATTATTGAACAAGCAAATCTTGCGCGAACGGTTGGCTGGTTTACTTCAATATTTCCGGTTTATTTGGATATTACCGGTCAAGAAACTATTGGGCAGAAGCTTACCGCCATAAAAGAGCAGCTTCGCGCGGTTCCTAACCATGGCGTTGATTATGGCATTTTGCGCTACCTATGCCAAGATCGAGATATTTCAGAGCAATTGCATGCGCTGCCACGCGCAGAGATTAGTTTTAATTATTTAGGTCAATTTGACTCTGCCACAGCGGAATCGGGTATTTTCCGCTACGCCGCTGAATCTGGCGGAGAAAATTTCAGTGTGCAGGCGCAGCGGCAATATCTGCTCGAAATTTTGGGAAATATTACCGATAACCGTTTGCGTTTTACTTGGGTTTACAGCAGCCTTATTCATAATCGCGAAACAATCGAACACGTGGCACAGCGCTTTATTGCTGCTCTTCGCGAGATTATCACACATTGCCTTTCACCGGAAGCAGGCGGTCACACGCCTTCAGATTTCCCTTTGGCGCAGTTAGACACTAAAAAACTGAGCAAGTTATCTAAGCTCATTGATGAGGAAGACTAGCATGCACATAAAAAATGTAGAGGATATTTATCCGCTTTCACCAATGCAGCAGGGAATGCTTTTTCAAACTTTAGTAGAGCCGCACTCAGGCGCTTATTGCGAACAGCATGGCAGAACGTTTCGCGGCGCCTTTCAGCTTGCGGCTTATCAGCAGGCTTGGCAAATGGTGGTGGATCATCATCCTATTCTCAGAACGGCTTTTGTTTGGGAGGGTTTTGATGAGCCGCTGCAAATAGTTCGCCAGCATATTACTGTTACTTGGGATGTTCGGGATTGGCAGCATTTGCCGCCGGAAGAACAAGATATTCAACTGGCGGAACTGATGCAAGAAGATCGAATAAAAGGGTTTGAATTAGCCAAAGCTCCGCTTATGCGCTGGTACGCAATTCAACTTTCGCCGGATCGCGTGCATTGTTTATGGAGTTATCACCATCTTTTGGCGGATGGAACATCTACCAGTATTATTTTACATGAAGCGCTTACGTGTTATTTTGCAATATGCAGCGGACAAACACCGGTTTTACCAAATCATAGACCATTTCGCGATTATGTCGCTTGGCTCAAAGAGCAGGATATGGCAAAAGCCGAAGCTTTTTGGCGCAAACATTTGGATGGATTTACAGCCTCTGTTCCGCTGGCAATTACCCATCCGGCAACAACATCTGATGGCAGCGCAGTTACTTCGGCTGGTGAATGGGAAACTTATGCGCCGCGCGAAACCACTGAAGCGCTGCTCACGTTTGCAAGGCAGCATCAGTTAACAATGAATACATTGGTTCAAGCAGCTTGGGCGTTACTGTTAAGTCACTATAGCGGTGAAACAGATATAGTTTTTGGCATAACTGTTTCGTCCCGGCCGCACACCTTGGCCGGTTCAGAATCTATGATTGGCCTGTTCATCAATACACTGCCGCTGCGCGTCCAAGTTCCGCCGGAAAGCAGCGTACTTAACTGGTTGAAGTCAGTACAAAACGCCCAAGTAGAGGTTCGCCAATTTGATTACACTCCCTTGGTTGAAGCGCAGCGCTGGAGCAGCGTTCCACGCGGCCAGCCACTGTTTGAAAGTTTATTAGTTTATGAAAATTATGCTATGGAAACTACCGAAGCAGATCAAAGTGAGTTATCCATAGAGCGAATTGTGTGGGGCGCAGAAAAAGCAGCTTACCCACTTTCACTTACTGTTGCGCAAAGTGATGTTTTAATGCTGCGTGTTGGGTACGATCCGCAAAAAGTTACCGAAGCCGCAGTACAGCGTTTAGCTGGGCATTTACAGCAAATATTGCAAAACATCATTGCAGACCCTGCACAGCGAGTAGACGCCATTGCAATGGTAACGCCGGAGGAACGGCGCCAATTGCTTGTAGATTGGAACCAGCCAATTAACACAATAGATGAACGGCTGCAAAATGCCTGTTTCCATCAATTATTTGAACGGCAGGTTGATGCAACTCCCGACGCCATTGCCCTGACATTCGATAATAATCATGTAACCTATGCCGAATTAAACGCACGCGCTAATCAACTGGCGCATACGCTTCAGCGGCGTAATATTGCGCCGGAAACATTGATTGGTATTTGTGTCGATCGCTCATTTGATTTTCTGATCGGTTTATTGGGCATTTTAAAGGCCGGAGGGGCATACGTCCCAATTGATCCTGCTTATCCATCAGAAAGAATCGCATTTATGCTTTCCGACGCGCATATCAACCTGGCAATTGCCAACACCGCTACAATTCAATGTGTGCGGCAGGCCATGGCCTTGATAGAGAATCCGCCGGAAATTATAGCGCTGGATGAAGATTGGCCCAGCATTGCCGAGGAATCTGCGGAAAATGTAAACGTTGCTGTGAATCCGGAAAATCTTGCGTATGTTATTTACACTTCGGGATCTACCGGAATACCCAAAGGAACACTCATTACACACACCGGAATCGGGAATTTAGCGAACGCACAAATTCAAGCGTTTGGTTTAACCGCAACAAGCCGAGAACTGCAATTCGCTTCTTTCAGTTTCGACGCCGCTGTATCTGAAATTGCAATAGCGCTGCTTTCCGGCGCAACATTGGTTTTATGCGAAGATCGCATGATTCGTTCGGCTCCGGATCTTATTCAAGTATTGCGCGCGCAAGCAATTACCGTTGTTACACTGCCGCCTTCATTGCTGGCAATTTTACCGCAAACGACTTTGCCAAATTTACAAACACTGGTTTCCGCCGGAGAAAAATGCGCTCCGGAATGGCTGGAACGGTGGGCTGCGCCTGGCCGGCGGCTATGCAACGCATATGGACCTTCGGAAACCACCGTTTGCGCAACTATTTTACACTGGGATGGCGTTAGCCCCTTGACAATCGGGCAGCCAATTTCCCGTACCTGCGTTTATATATTAGACAATTTTATGCAGCCTGCGCCGGTTAACGTTGCCGGAACATTATACGTCTGCGGGGTTGGTGTGGCGCGCGGGTATTTACACCAGCCGGAATTAACTGCGGCGCGCTTTATTTCTTGTCCCGATTCACTAAAAGATCTGCCTGCTGCTGTAAACGGAGGAAGATTCTACAACACCGGCGATCTTGCGCGGCGACTACCCGACGGATCTATTGAATTTATCGGCCGCCAAGATGAACAGATTAAATTACGCGGATTCCGCATTGAGTTGCCGGAAATTGAAGCAGTTTTACTGTCGCACCCAGTAATTCAAGCTGCAGCAGTCGCAGTACGCCAAGGAGCCACACCTGAAGATAAAACTCTGGCGGCGTATGTGGTTTTTCAAAATGGAAATGAACTGACATCACACGAAATGTATACCTTTGCGCAAAGCAAGTTGCCGGCGTATATGATACCTGCTTCGTTTACTCAACTTGATGCATTGCCGCTTTCTCTCAATGGCAAAGTAGATCGCCGCGCATTGCCAGATCCGCATGCGGAGCCTTCCACAAACGCGGCGCAGTATGTTGCGCCGCACAACCAAGTTGAAGAAGAAGTGGCGGAAATTTGGGAATCCGTTTTAGGAATAAGCAAAATAAGCGTTACAGCAGATTTTTTTGAGCTGGGAGGCCATTCGCTTTTAGCTACCCAAGTCATTTCACGCATTCGCGAACAATTTCAAATCGAACTGCCTGTGTGGGCAATCTTTGAATCTTCAACGATTGTTGGGCTGGCTCAAGCTATCATTTTAAAAGAAATTGAAAGCGCCGACAGCGCGTCTTTGGCAAAAGCAATGGAACATTTAGAGTAACCGCGGAAACTCGTTTTTTTTACATGATTGGAACCCAAACAAATAAAGGAGATGAACCGTGAGTGACACAGACTATGGTAAGCGCGCAACAGAGCTTACCGCAGATGAGCGCTTAGCGCTTTTTGAACAGCTTCGAAAGCAGAAAAAAGAATCGACGGATATAACTACACAAGTAATTCCGCGGCAAAATAGAGATACCCATATATTTCCGCTTTCCTTTGCTCAGCAGCGACTATGGTTTTTAGAGCAATATGAACCTGATACATCGATGTACAATATTCCGGAAGCGTTAATCATCACCGGAGCGCTGAACAAAGATGTTCTGCAAAAAACTCTCAACGCCATCATTGCCAGGCACGAAACTTTGCGCACTACATTTACGGCAATTGATGGCCTGCCGATGCAAGTAATTGCTGATTTTACTCCTATAGAGATTCCTTGTATTGATTTGCGCGCTTTGCCGAAAGAAGTTCGCGAAGCCGAAGCCATGCGAATGAAACACGAAGAAGCTGTTCGTCCATTTCAACTGGCCAAAGGCCCATTATTACGTGTTGCGCTGCTCCAAACGGAAGACACAGAATATGTTCTTTTGCTCAGCATGCATCATATAATTTCTGACGGCTGGTCTAAAGGCATATTTATGCGTGAATTGATTACCTTGTATCAAGCCTTTCTACAGAGCGACGCAACTGCACAAAATTGCCTTCCCGCGCTTCCAATTCAGTACGCCGATTTTGCTGTATGGCAGCGCGATCGGCTGCAGGGCAGCGTTTTAAAGGACCAGCTAGATTATTGGCGCGAAAAATTAGCTGAAATTCCCACTTTGCAGCTTCCTACCGATCATCCTCGGCCAATGATAGCTTCTGTCAGTGGCGCAGCAGCAGCGCGCAGGCTTTCACCGGAGCTTTCACAAAAGCTAAACGCTATAAGCCGCGAAACTAAAAGTTCTTTATTTATGGTTATGCTTACCGCGTTTACCGTACTTCTTATGCGGTATACTTCACAAGATGATATTGCGGTGGGAACCGTAATTGCTAATCGCAATTATTCCGATATTGAAAATTTAATCGGCTTTTTTGTTAATACTTTGGTTCTGCGTGTCGATCTTTCCGGTAAACCAACCTTCAAGGAATTGCTTGCCCGGGTACGTGATGTCTGCTTCGGCGCTTATGCGCATCAAGATCTTCCGTTTGAACAGCTTGTTGAAGAACTACAGCCTAAACGCGACCTTAGCGGCAATCCATTAGCGCAAGTAACATTTATTTTGCAAAATGCTCCCACAGCGCATGCGCAACTAACAGATCTGGTTATCACCCCTATTGAAACGGAAATTGAAACCTCAAAATTCGATCTCACAGTGTACGCCATCGAGTCTGATGGAGGAATGATTCTCGACGCAGAGTATAAAAATGCCTTGTTTGAAAAAGCTACTATTGAGCGCATGCTTGCGCATTTTGAAATTATTCTGCAAGCAGCAATGGATAATCCTGATCAATCAGTGACAAAAATACCGTTGCTTACTGCGGCGGAACAGCAGCTCATTTTGCATGAATGGAATACCGTTTCCGCTCAATATCCATCCAATGCCGCCATTCATCAACTTTTTGAACGCAGCGCCGCCGCCACGCCAGACGCAATAGCGCTGGCTTGCGAAGGATCACAGATTACTTACGGAGCACTAAATGCGCGCGCTAATCAGCTAGCGCATTATTTACGCAGCATGGGGGCCGGCCCAGATGTTTACGTGGCGCTTTCAGTAGAACGAGATCTTGATTTGATGGTCGGAATTTTAGGCATATTAAAATCCGGATCAGCATATGTTCCGCTGGACCCAAACTATCCCCGCGAGCGATTAAGTTTTATTTTAAATGATATTGACGCGCCGGTATTAGTTACCCAGCAAGCGCTATTGCCGCAAGTTCCTGCGCGGCAATTTATGTCTGACGGCGTAACACCGATGCGAGTTGTGCTCCTTGATTCAGATTGGGAAACTATCGCCCAAAACAGCTCCGAAAATCCCAAGAATAGTACCGATTTGCAAAATATCGCCTATGTTATTTTCACATCCGGTTCTACCGGAACACCTAAAGGCGTAATGATTACACATCAAAACGTTGTGCGCTTATTTTATGCTACAAAAGAATGGTATGGATATGGCGCAAATGATATTTGGTCATTATTCCATTCCTATGCGTTTGATGTTTCGGTTTGGGAAATGTGGGGCGCGCTTTTGCACGGCGGCAAATTGATTATTATTCCGCGCGCTGTAGCAACCGCGCCGGAATCATTCTATAATGTGCTGGTTGATGAATGCGTTACCTTTCTCAGCCAAACACCTTCAGCGTTCCGCCAAATTATTCAAGTGGAAGAAAGTCTTGGAATGGCGAAGCCGCTTTGCCTGCGCTATGTTGTGTTTGGCGGCGAGGCGCTGCAAATGCTGGCGTTGCAACCTTGGTTCAATCGGCACTCTGATCAGTCTCCCAAATTGATAAATATGTATGGAATAACGGAAACTACCGTACACGTTACCATGCGCCACGTTACAGAAAAAGATTTACTTCCTCCCGCCAGCAGTGTTATTGGCGAAGCAATGCCCGATCTAAGTTTGTACGCGCTGGATAGTGCTCTGCAGCCGGTTCCGATTGGAGTTATCGGAGAATTATATGTTGGCGGCGAAGGTTTGGCGCGGGGCTATTTACACAGGCCAGATCTAACATCTGAACGATTTATAGCAAATCCATTCAGCGCAGAGCCTGGGGCAAGATTGTATAAATCGGGGGATTTAGTGCGCTATTTGCCGAATGGCGACATGGAATACATGGGGCGTATCGATCATCAAGTGAAAGTTCGCGGTTTCCGTATCGAGTTGGGTGAGATTGAAGCGACACTTCAGCAGCATCCTGCTGTGCGCGAAGCGATTGTTATCGCTCGATCCGATCAATCCGGCCCGCAAAATTCTGCGGGGGATCACAACCGATTATTTGCGTATGTAACCCGCAAGCAACGCCAAAACACTGAGGATACAGAAACTTCGGAAAGCTGGTTTGCAGAACAAACCGCACATTGGCAGCAGGTTTTCGACACAATTTACTTAGGGCCGGCAGAAGGTGACCCTACTAAAAATTTTATAGGCTGGAACAGCAGCTATACAAATCAGCCAATTCCAGAAACAGAGATGCAGGAATGGGTAAACAGCATCATCAGCCGCATACGGCAATTGCAGCCCAAACGTATCCTTGAAATTGGCTGTGGAACCGGATTAATGTTATTTCCCCTTGTTCAAGATTGTAAAGAATATGTGGGAACTGATTTTTCACCTGAAGTGCTGGCAAACCTGCGCGCACAGGTTGAACGGCAGAATTTGCCGCAGGTTACTCTTATAGAGCGCAGCGGCGATGATTTTAGCAGTCCCTTAGCCGAGAAAAAGGGAACTTTTGACGCAGTAATTATAAACTCCGTTGTGCAATATTTCCCAGGAGTTGAGTATTTTCTGCGTGTTTTGGAAGGCGCGGCACAAATGCTGGCGCCAAACGGATTCATTTTCGCCGGAGATATACGAAATAAGGCGCTTCTGGAAACCTTCCACACTTCGGTGCAACTGCGCCAAGCGCCGCTTACAATGTTAACCGAACAACTGCGGCAACGTATTCAAAAACTGATTGCTCAAGAAAATGAGTTGGTTGTTGATCCGGAATTTTTTAAGGCGCTGCCGCAATATCTGCCGCAAATAAGCCATGCGGAAATTTTACTAAAAGGAGGCAAAGCACAAAATGAGCTTACTCGTTTCCGGTATGATGTTATTTTGCATGTAAACCGTCAACTTCACCGCATTCAAAATTATACCGCAATCAACTGGAAGCAAATGCAATTAACTCCGGAAACGCTGCGCAAATTTTTAGAAACCGAACAGCCGACATATTTGGTCGTGAAAGATATCCCTAACGCACGGATTATTGCTGATACCACAGCTGTGGAAATTTTGCGAGATGAAGACGCGCCAAATCATGTAGGCGATTTATGGCAGATTCTTCGCAAAGAAATAACAGAAACAGGTGTAGACCCGGAAACCTTCCGGCAATTCAGCGATTCATTGCCGTATGTATTCACCATTACGTGGTCACAAGCGCCGGAACTGTTTGATCTTTATTGTGTGCGCCAAAACGCTGCGCCGAAGAATCGCGCCGAACCGCTTCATGTTTTTCAAGAAGAAACGGCGCCGGCCCCGCTAAAACCATGGGGCGCGTATACCACGAATCCAATGGCGGCTGAATCGAAAAGTAATCTAGCGCCGGAACTGCGAGAGTATGTCAAACGGCGCCTTCCGGAGTACATGATACCATCGTTCATTATTGTGATGGACACAATGCCGCTAAATAATAACGGTAAAATCGACCGCAAAGCGCTTCCCTCACCGGATGGCAGCAGACCCGAATTAAAAAGCGCATATGTTGCCCCAAGAAATCCCGCGGAACAAACGTTGGCGGAAATTTGGTCGGAATTGCTTGGCGTTGGAAAAATCGGCGTTCACGATAACTTCTTCGAGCTGGGCGGTGACTCTTTAATGAGTATTCGTGTTGTAGCCAAGGCAAGTAAAAGCGGTTTATCCATCACAACAAAACAAGTATTTCAGTTTCAAACTATTGCCGAATTAGCCGCTCATTCCGGATCTGCGCAAATTTTAACAGAACAAGGCTTAGTCACCGGCGCAATCCATATGATGCCTCCAAATCGCTTTATTTTGGGTCCAAGAATGGGCAACCCTTATTCATATGCGCTGTCATATATACTAGAAGGCTCTACTGCGCTGAACCCTGCGCTGCTGGAACAAACTGCGCGGCAAATTATAGCGCACCACGATGTTTTACGCATGCGCGCTTGGCAAGATCAAGGAGAATGGAAGCTTTCAATATCGGATTTAGACACTTCGCCATCAACTTGGCAAATTGATTTATCCGGATTATCTGAAGTAGAGCAAATTGACGCGCTGCAACGCATCGTCCGCGAGATTATGTTTGATTTTGATATCAAACAAGAGCCACTTTTGAGATTGGCGTTATGTGATATTGGGACCGGGCAGCCAACCCCACTGGTAATAGCTGGGCATAGTTTAGCGGTAGACATGCAATCATGGCAATTTTTAACTGAAGATATTCAAACCGTTTACCGGCAGCTTAGTAATGGCGAGCCAGCGCAGTTACCTGCTAAAACAACATCACTGAAGCAATGGAACGACCGGTTGCAAGAATATGCTCATTCACCTGAACTATTAGCAGAATTGCCCTATTGGCTTTCGGAAGAGCGTAAAAATATCCGGCGGCTGCCAATGGATATGCCTGAAGGTGAAAATACCGGCCCATCGCTAAGCATGGCGCTAGATCTGTTCAGTTTAGAGGAAACCACCGGTTTACAGGAATATGTTTCACGCAAAGAAAATTTACAGATAGATACATTGTTGCTGGCAGCAGCGGCCCTAACAGTTATGGATTGGATACAAGAGCGAAAACTGCTGGTGATAGTTGAAGGTCATGGGCGGATAACCGATTTCGATGATATCGATCTTTCGCGCACATTAGGAGCCTTAGCAATGGATTACCCTCTGTTGCTCGATTTTACCAACTTAGAAACGCCTGAGGAAATTATTCGGCTGGCCCAAACTGAATTGAAGCAATTAACGCATCGAGGTATCAGTTATAATGCGTTGCGGCGGTTCAGTAATGACAGCGATATTGTAAGCCAGATGGAAGCGATGCCACAGCCGGAGATTTTCTTTAATTATTTAGCGGGATCTGTGGCGCCGGCAATTTCAGATTATGTTGTTTCCGGGCCATATAATGGCCATCTGCTCACGATGGATGAAACAACTCTGCAGCCATTATCCCTGTTAGTAACAGGCTTTATTGCAGATGGTCAACTGCAAGTTTCATGGCATTACAGCTCCAATCAATATCACTCCGAAACAATGGAGAGGTTGGCAACAGGAACTGTTCAAAATCTGCGAGTATTGTTTGCTCAATTAAAATCCGGTGAATCTCGCTAAGCAGTTTTACACCCGGCTGCCGCATATTCTGCGCGGCAGCGCGGAGATTATTGTGGGAAAGGTGTGTTGGGTATGCCAGCTTCTCAAGATTACAGCGCTTGGATAACCCGTCCTAAACCCAGTCCAAATGCGCGCTTAAGATTATTTTGCCTGCCATACGCCGGCGGAGGCGCTTCAATATATCGTACTTGGCCGGATATACTGCCGCCGGAAATAGAGGTTTGCCCTATTCAGCTGCCCGGCCGCGAACAGCGCTTTAACGATCCGCGATTTACCGATATTCGGCCGTTAGTAGATGCGCTTGGCCAAGAACTAGCGCCTTTTCTCAACACGCCATTTGCATTTTTTGGGCATAGCATGGGCGCCATTATCGGATTTGAATTGACACGATATTTACGTCGACTCAATCTGCCGGAACCGGAACTCTTACTGGTATCGGCGCACCGCGCGCCGCAGATACCCGATCGGCGGGAGCCAATTCATCAAATGCCGGATCGAGAATTCATACAAGAACTAAGTTTACTTAAAGGTATGCCAGATGTTGTTTTAGCTAACAACGATTTAGTTGCATTAATGGCGCCATTATTACGCGCAGATTTCGCAATAGCTGAAACATACACATATATAAACGAAGCGCCGTTAAAATGTCCTATTTCGGTATTCGGAGGTTTGCAAGATGAGGGGATTACAAAAGATGATTTAACAGCTTGGCAAAAACAAACAGAAGCAGCCTGTATGCTGCACATGGTTAACGGCGATCATTTCTTTTTCGTCAATGATCGTGTCACCATTCTTCGCGTCATTTTCCAAGATTTACAAAGGACATGCTTACGGTAATGTCTACAATCTGCCAATTTTGCAATTACACCTAAATAATGGCAGATAACCAAACACTAACTCTTAAGAGGGGATTTTTATTATGTTAGCCGATATCACAGACCCTACGGTAAAGCAACTGAGAGGCAAGATTAACCAGATCATGCGAGCAATACGCGCCCAAACACCTCCATTAGCGTCTATGGCGCTGGCAGGTACGGCTAAGGGCAGCGAAATTTGGGAGGGCAACTTTAATAGCGAACCAATAAAACGCATCGTTATTTACCTACGTTCCAGCGGATGTTCATGGGCAATGAAGCCATCCTCTGATGGGACACCGATATTTAAAGCAGGCTGTTTAGATTGTGAGCATAGTGTCGCAGGAACAACGTTTGGCAGGGCTATTCCGGCGGCAACATATGTGAAGCAATTTGAAAAAGAATTTGTTAAATATCAAGATTATAGCGAATACCCAATGCTGTGTGTTTATAACGAAGGCAGCATGCTGAATGAAGCAGAATTGCCGGCCGAAGCTCGGAGAGATATTCTTAAGCTTATTGCTGAAAATAAAAATATTAAATCAGTAATACTCGAGTCGTTGCCGGAATATATTACTGAACCAATTTTAGATGAAGCCAGAACCATTCTTGGTGACAAATATTTGGAAATTGGGGTTGGTTTAGAAAGCTGCGACCCAATGGTGCGGCATTTAGCCATTAACAAACCATTTAACTTGCAGCAATTTGAGGAAACTGCAAAGCTCATCCGTAAGTATTGTCATTTACTATCATACATTCTTGTCAAGCCATCTTTCCTGACAGAAAATGAAGCCTTGAAAGATTCGCTTGAAACTGTGCAATATGCGTTTAATGTTGGTTCAAGTGTTGTTTCCATTGAGCCACTGAATATCGGTGAGTTTGCTATGTCTGGCGCGTTGAATCGATTAGGTTTATATCGGGTTCCATGGTTGTGGACTGTGCTTGAAGTTGCTAAAAAATCTCATGCGCTTGGCGAAACACGGTTGGGCGGTTATCAATTTGCGCCAAAATACGAAAATTTTGCGCAGAACTGCCCAAAATGCACCTTGCGGGTTAAAGAAGCAATTGTACAATATAACACAACCTACGATATTTCCCATCTAATGGGGCTTACCTGCACGTGCCAGGATGAGTGGCGTGATGAATTAAACAAAGAATATCCATATATTGTAGATCGTGTTCAGCAATATGTAGATCTTTTGAGCAATGAATATCTATAACCCATTGCCATAAAGCGAAAACAAAGTAAATCAGAGAGGTTTCATGCACATTCAGAGAAATCTCTCTGATTTTTTCATCAATAGCGCGCCGATTGGCTGTATATTCTGAGTTTAATAACATCTATTAAATTTTTGCTGCAGGCAGCCACTCAAAAAAAGTAAACATTGCCATAAAAAAAAGCTATTTTCCCAATCCAGGAAAATAGCTAAGTGGGGCGAGCGGGACTCGAACCCGCACGGGGGGATACCCCAGTGGATTTTAAGTCCACTGCGTCTGCCATTTCGCCACCGCCCCATAGTATCCACCAAGCTGCAAATATGCTTGGCGTTACTGTGACACGTTTATTGTATCATCTTTCTGCCGCAACTGCAAGCGGAATAGTCAGTTAATTTACGCTATTTTCTGCCAAACTGCTTCCTAACATAGTTGCAATTTATTGCGGATAAACTGCCGATGGCTCGCGCGCATATTCCAGCGTATCTTCAACATCCGGAAATATTGAGGCGCGTTCACTGCGAAACACATACACCAATCTGCCGTTTGTATCAGCAATAAACACCCCGCCAAGCTGACGAGCGCTTTGTTTAGGAATAGCAGCGCCATATTTTGCGGTATCGCGAATAGCATTGATAAAACTGGACGGCTGCATCTCTTTTATTGGAGAAACTTTCAGCAATTGAAACTGTTTATAAATTTGCTTTGTCGGATCAAACAGCACCGGATACGGAATAAAAAACTCTTCCCGAAATTCCTTTGCTTGTTTAACATCACCCAAACCTATAAACACTACGCCTAACCCAGCTTCTTCAAAAAGCAATCTTGCCCTAGAATATTGTACTGCCTGTGCTCTGCAATGCTGACAGCCAAAATGTCGCAAAAAGACGAATATTGTTTTTTGTTTCTCCCAATATTGTCTAAGTGTTACCTTTGCGCCAGTATCATCCAGCAGTTCATATTCAGGCAAAGATTCACCTTTCAGCAAAACTTTTTCAAGCATATTTTCCTCCAAGGCATCGGCTGTATACATGCATCGCTATACTATGTTACTATGTCGCCGCTACAGCCATCGTTTCTCTGTTAATATCTACAGCTATTTTCTGTCTGCAGTTTAACTTCAGGCAGAATTAACCTATTCCTAACTCTTTTGCTAAAATAGCGGCGGCAGTATAGGGATCATTCTCCATAGACGCTACTAAACCAACAATGGCGCCAAATCGCTCTTTACCAATGGTAAGATTCATATGCGTGATCATCGATTGATATAATAACGCCAATATTTCGCTGCGCGCCTGCCTTTCCCGTCGTTCTTGCAAGGCTCCAGACTGCTCCAAATAGGATAAATGATGGGCCAGTTCATCCGCCATTTTCTCCACGCCTTCACCGGTTGCGGCAGTAGTTTTCAGCACCGGCGGTGTCCAATCCCCGCTTTTGCGTCGTTGATCTAAGGTAAGCAGCGCACGCAATTCCGAAGCGGTTTGGTCGGCTCCCGGCCTATCTGCTTTATTGACGCAAAAAATATCCGCAATCTCAAGGATTCCGGCTTTCAGCGCTTGGATATCATCGCCCATACCCGGCGCCATAACTACGACAATGGAATGCGCCGCGCGCACAATCTCTACTTCAGCCTGCCCGGCACCTACCGTCTCGATAATAATATGAGTAAATCCGGCAGCGTCCAATGCGCGAACAACATCCCGCGTAGCCGCAGAAAGACCGCCAACACTGCCGCGGCTTGCCATAGAGCGAATAAAAATATTTGGATCTCCAATCAGTTCCTGCATTCGGATGCGGTCACCTAATATAGCGCCGCCGGTAAAGGGACTGCTGGGGTCTACTGCCACAACTCCAATCTTATTTCCGCGGCGGCGCAGCTCCAATGTTAATTGAGAAACCAATGTAGATTTTCCTGCGCCGGGAGAACCAGTAATTCCGATAACATGCGCGCGTCCGCAATGTTTATGCAATTGGGCAAGCGCAGACTTGCCGGATGGATCTCCGCTTTCAATATAAGTTAATAATCTAGCCAAAGCCCGTTTATCACCTGCCAGCGTTCGCTCGGTAATTTCCTGTAGATCCATTATTTCGCTGTTTCTCCCGCCTTGGGGTCTTCAACTGGCGAGCCAGACTGTTGAATAGCAGACAGAGGTTTCTGCAGACGATCCTTATCGATATGTTCCCGCACAAAATCAATAATATCTTGGGTTTTTGCTCCGGGACCAAAATTACCTTTTATGCCCATAGCCTCAATGGCAGGAATATCTTCATCCGGCAATATTCCGCCTGCGGCAATAAGCACATCATCAACTCCGTTTTCTTGTAATAATTTCATAATTTTGGGAAATATCGCCATATGCGCGCCGGATAATATACTTAGCAAAATAGCGTCTACATCTTCTTGCATCGCTGTTTCAACTATCATTTGCGGCGTTTGCCGAATACCGGTATAAATAACTTCCATTCCGGCGTCGCGCAATGCGCGCGCGATCACTTTTGCGCCGCGATCGTGGCCATCCAGCCCTGGTTTCGCGACTAAAACACGAATTGGCCGCTGGGCGTTTCCCGAGCCTTCTATTACAATTGGCTGCTGTTGATCTGTCATAAGCTTTCATTTGGGGGATTGCGCGCCGCGCCGCGCTGTGCCTCCCAATCCTCCTGATACATAAAGATATATTTTATCTATATTCATTGTATATTGTATTCCTATGAACCGCCAATGTTTCGCAATTGGAATAAAATATGCATTAACCTGACTCACGCAATAGCAAAACGTAAACCAGTTTCAGCATACTCGAGACCAGCGCATAAAAAGGAATAAGAGGAACCGGGGACAACCCCGACCCCGTCAGGAAGCATGCTGCCTTCTGCGCCTTTTGCTTTATGCTTAACTTAAGATTCTTTTGTGTTTTTCATTTGGAGATGGCGCCAAAGATATGGATGATTTAACAAATACAAGCGATACCAAATCGCAAAATTCCGAAAAAATACCGGTATTTTCAATCCTGGCGCTGCTTTTGGCGTTTTGCGGCATAATTTTTTTTGCCGCAGCCGGAATCTTCATTATACAAAGCCCGGCCACAACACCAGCCATGCCGGCAATCAACACATCCGCCGATCCGCAAAATATCTACACTGCGCCACCCGGACAGATCCCAAATACAACACAAAGCGTGCAATATATTGTGATTACAGCCGCCGCAGCGAAAAGCCCCAAAAAAACAAAAACACCTAAAGCAACAAAAACGCCAAAACCAGTTATTCCAGCGGCGCCAACTATAGTAATTCCTCCAACATTTACCCCAACACCTACAGTAACACCATTTCCCTCACCGCTGCCTACGCCTACCAGGCTGCCTCCGGGGCCATAATATTTGTCCAGATACGGCAGAAAAAGCCAAAGCGCAAAATAAATTAAGAGGCTCCGGCAAGCGCTATAAAAACACTTGCTTTGCGGATTCGGCGGTTTCAAAAGCTGCAGAAATAACATCTGCTCCAGCATAAACCGCGGCGAATGTCCCCGCCAATCCTAACTCTTGAAAATTGCAGCTAACAACTGTTTCCCAGCCAAATTGTTCACGCAATAATTGATAAACCGGTACAATAAGCGCCTCGGAAGGAACTTGTCCGGCAAAAGAACGCCATACTTTTCGCGCGGCAACACCGGCAAAAAGATGTTCATCCTGTTGTATCTCCGCTAATTGCTGCACAAGCTGCGGTATGCGATCCGGCAAATCGGCGCCGACACTGTGCACAGCAAATGGAATTGTCACAAAAGAACGCAATCCGGCGCTTTGCGCAGCCCGGTGCACTCTCAGCCAATCAGCCATTTCCAGTGTTTCAAATACGCCTGTCACTTTGCCAAGCGTTATCCCGGCGCCGCTTAATGTGGTTAACCCGGCGTTTTTTAGATCGCGCAGCGCTTGCTCTGGCGCAATCCGCTCAATTGCGCAAATCTCCAAAATTTTCGGCGCTGCAAATCCGGTAATCGGAATATCCGGAATATGACGGCGCAACGCTTCTAATGCTTGCAAAACTTGCCCAAAGGGAATGCCATACATATCTTGCGTTAAAATATGCGCGCTGTCGATGACTGCCGCAATATTTTCGCGACACAAAATTTCATCTGCGTTATATAGCCATGGCCCCAAAGCAGTTTCCCGAAATCGGGAAAAACTGCCGATACGCGGCGACGCGCACATTGATGAGCCATCTATATACACAACCGATTGAATTTGCGCAAGCCGGCGCGCTTTGTTCTCTGCGCTTTGCGGCAAAACAGCGTTTGGATAGGACTGCCCGGCAACCTGATCATCGGAGGTTTGCGCGCGGAAAAATATTTTTTTTTGTAATAGAGTATGCGTTGCGGTCATAAATTTGCGCTGCTTTCAACGGGATTATATTCAAACACCTGCGTTGCGCCAATACTGTTCAGCAATAATGCGCGCAACGCGGGTATCACCGTTTCCAATTTTTCAGGAGAACCGGTTACCAACCATCGGGTAACCAATTCATTGATGGCGCCAAACCAAACCGCGGCCGCAATTGCAGTATCCTGCGGGGGTATGGCTTTTGCCTCGATTGCTTCTTGTAAACGCTGCTGAATCAATTGAATAAACTGATCGCGCGCTTCAAAAATCGCCTTATCAAATTCCCGCCCTAAACTCATCGCCTCAATCAGCAATATTTTGCTCAAACGGCGATGCCGCGCAAATAAATCAACCGTCACATGCAACGCGGCGTCTAACCGCGCAACCGGATCTTGCTCCGATTCAATTGCGTGGTTCACTGCCTGAATAATTCGCGGCGTTAATGATTGCACTAAGGCCAGAAATATACTTTGTTTGTTCGGAAAATGAAAATAAAATCCGCCTTTAGAGGTCTGGGCAGCATCGGCGATATCATCAACCATGGCGCCGTAATACCCTTTTTGCGAAAAAACTTCCTCGGCGGCTTCTAAAATCCGCTGACGGGTTGCGTCTTTATCTCTTGGCTGCTGCCGAGTATGCGATTGCGCTTTTGCCTGATTTTCAACGGCTTCAACCGACTTAAAGATTCTTTTTTGTGGCATATACTTTTTCCTTAAAAACCGACTCATCGGTCTGTTTACTAGTATTATACCGTAACCATGCGGAAGTTGTAAATAGCATAGACCAATATTTTTTTGTAACTACTCAGGAGGTAAAGCCAGGAATGGCTATTCTAACGACAGCGCAGATGCAACAGTCTGGGATTCATAAGGGGCGGTAGCCCCTTGCGCGGGGCTTGGGGCGCCTCCCAAAATTATTAATGAAAACAAACACCGCACGGTACACACGGGGATTCGTAAGGGGCAACGCCCCTTTCGCGGGGTTTGGGGTGTCCTCCCAAAAATATCTTTTTATTTTATTTTCCGATGGGAAATATTGGTAGCCGGGCAGCAATGGCGACCGCAAGGGTCGCCCCTACCGGATTGCATGGCCTCATGTGTGCCGTGCGGAGATTGGTACAAAACAAGATATATGTGGCGGCGTTTTCGCTTCGGAGTGGTGTAGGTAGCAAGGTGGCCACAAAACGAACACCACACGATAATGAACTTTCACTTTTAAATAGGGACAAGATATATTTCGTAATCAGGGATTCATAAGGGGCGGTAGCCCCTTGCGCGGGGCTTGGGGTGTCCCCAAAATCTCTTTTATGAAAATCTTTCACAGGGCAATATTGATTGCCGAGTGGCAAGGGCGACCGCAAGGGTCGCCCCTACCGGATTGCATTGCCTCAATGTGTACCGTGCGGCGTATGCTCTAAAACAAACGATATGGGGTGACGCTTTTGCTCCG
>JAJYBV010000063.1 GCA_021778805.1 Chloroflexota bacterium
AATCCGGTAGGGGCGACCTTTGCGGTTGCCCTTGCCACTCGGCAATCACTATTGCCCTGTGAAAGATTTTCATAAAAGAGATTTTGGGGACACCCCAATCCCCGCCCAAGGGGCTACCGCCCCTTATGTATCCCTGATTACGCTGGTATATCTTGTCCCTCTTTCATTGTTAAAGACCATCATCGTGTGGTGTTCGTTTTGTGGCCATTTGGCCGCCAATACCGCGCCGGAGCACAAGCGCCGCCACATCGCGTTTGTTTTAGAGCATACGACTCGCGGTACACATTGAGGCAATGCAATCCGGTAGGGGCGACCTTTGCGGTTGCCCTTGCCACTCGGCAATCACTATTGCCCTGTGAAAGATTTTCATAAAAGAGATTTTGGGGACACCCCAATCCCCGCCCAAGGGGCTACCGCCCCTTACGTATCCCTGATTACGCTGGTATATCTTGTCCCTCTTTCATTGTTAAAGACCATCAAAGATCTAATTCTACCAGTTGCACCGTAATAACTCCCTGCTAGGGATTCGCCTTCAATTCTCCGCTTGTAATAAGATATACATTCCCACCGAAAACCATACCTGCTACTCCGTTTATCATATATTACGGATAATTCATCGGCGTGCCCAGAATAATAACTGAGACGGCTTTTTTCATACTGATGTTCTCCTATCACTGTTTTTCAATTCAGTATTATATACTAAAGACAGCTAATTGAATTATATATTTATTTTTGCTGCCGAATGACCTATACAACATGATATTCCATTCGTTTGGCTGTGGCGGAAAAAGATAAGAATGTGATACCTTGCCTTTATGAGCGATTTTGCAGGTTCCAGAACTGCCGCTTATTGGGAGGTTTGTTCCATGAGTGATGTCAATCAGTTATCCAATAATTCAGATGATGAAAATTACCGATACACGAACCGTTTAATACATTCTGCTAGCCCCTATTTGCTTCAGCATGCCCACAACCCGGTAGATTGGTATCCTTGGGGAGAAGAAGCATTGCATGATGCGCAAAGCAATGATAAACCTATCTTGCTGAGCGTGGGATACGCCGCTTGCCATTGGTGCCATGTTATGGCGCATGAATCGTTTGAAAATGAGCAGATTGCAGCGTTTATGAACGCCAATTTTATCAACATCAAGGTAGACCGCGAGGAACGGCCGGATTTAGACGCTATTTTTATGGAGGTAACTCAGCTTATTACGCATAGAGGCGGCTGGCCAATGACCGTTTTCCTTACACCGGATGCTTTGCCTTTTTATGCTGGAACGTATTTCCCCCCTGAAGATCGCTACGGTATACCCGGGTTTGCCAGTATTCTAAGTAAAATGGCGGAGTTTTATAAAACAAATCGAGAAGAAGTTTACGAGCAAGCCGAATCAATAAAGCAGTATTTTGAAACCCGCGACAGCAAATTACTGCAGAAAATTCCTGATAGTTCTATCGTTATCGACGCCGAAGCGCTGGATATTGCAACCAAAACGCTGCTGAAAGATTTCGACGCACAACGCGGCGGATTCCTCGGGGCGCCAAAGTTTCCGCACGCTATGAATCTTGAATTTTTGATGCATATCTACGTGCGGCAAAGCGAACAATCAGACGCGGAACCATCCTCCGCGTCGGCGACAGAAATTTCACCGATAGAAGTTGTTCGTCATTCGTTAGACGCTATGCTGCGCGGGGGAATTTATGACCAGATTGGCGGAGGATTTCACCGCTATTCCACCGACGCTGATTGGGTTGTGCCTCACTTTGAAAAAATGCTGTATGATAATGCCCTTTTAGCCAGATTGTATCTGCACGCATATCAAATTACCGGTGATGAACGCTACTCGCGCATTTGCCGCGAAACGCTGGATTATCTGCGCCGAGATATGATTCATCCCGATGGCGGATTCTACGCATCGCAAGACGCCGACAGCGAAGGTGAGGAAGGGAAATTTTATGTTTGGACACCAAAACAGGTTGAGGAAATTTTAGAGCCGATTGACGCCGATATTATTAAAAGCTATTATGGTATCACGCAATCCGGCAATTTTGAAAATTCTAAAGCAACCGTTTTAACTCGCGCCAAAAATTTAGAGGCCATTGCCGCCGATATTGCAATGCCTGCCGAAAAGGTCCGCGCACGCATTGCGGAAGCAAAATTAGCGCTGTTTGTAGCGCGCTCCAAACGTGTTTGGCCAAACACCGACGACAAAATTATTACATCTTGGAATGGTTTGGCGCTGCGCGCTTTTGCCGAAGCCTCGGAGGTGTTTGAATCGGAAACTTACGCTGAAATAGCCGTAACCAACGCCACCTTTTTGCTGGAAAATATGCGGTCATCCGAAAAACGTCTGCTACGTTCATACCGCAATGGCAAAGCGCACATCCATGCGTTTTTAGAAGACTACGCATCCCTTGCGCTGGGTCTGCTGGCCACCTATGAAGCAACATTTGATCCGCATTGGTTTTCTGCCGCGCAAGAATTGATAAATGAAATGATTGCTCTTTTCAGCGATGAAGATGGCGCCGGATTTTATGACACTCCGCGCGACCATGAGAAATTGTTGACAAAACCTAAAGAAATTTTTGATAACGCCACACCATCCGGTTTAAGCATGGCGGTTGAAGCGCTGCTGTGGCTTGCGGCTGTCACCGGAAATGCAGAATACCACAGCCGCGCAGAGAAAATTCTGCTGCCATTAATTCCGGGAATGACACGTAATCCATTATATTTTGGGCATATGCTAAGCCAACTAGACAGGTGGCTTAGCCCATCGCAGGAAATTGCTATTATCGGTCACTTAGACGATAACGACACCCGCGATCTGCTGGCTTCTGTGCGTTCGCGCTATCGGCCCAACAGCTATTTAGCCTGCGCCGGCCCCGGAGACACCGAAGCGGTACGAATCATTCCGCTGCTGCAAAATCGGCAGCAAATTCAAGGGAAGTCTACAGCTTTTGTGTGCTCGGGCTTTGTGTGCAAAATGCCCGTTACCGGTAAAAAAGAGCTTTTAGCGCAACTTGGAGACGCCGGCGTATGATTATGCTGGATCTTTTGGCCAAGGCTTGTAACGCGCACTATCTGCATACTGGCAAAGCCATTTTCTTTACCGCATTTGCGTCGGATTCCCGCGAAGCGGCAGAAGGTGAGCTTTTTACCGCGGTGCGCGGTGTGCATTCCGACGGGGCAAACTTTATCCGCGAAGCCGCGGTTAACGGCGCATCCGGCGTATTGTTGGATTATGCGCGTTTGCAGCAAGACCCCAACTTACAAGCATGGCTTATCGGACGAAATATCACGATAATTGCCGTGGAAGATACCCGAATTGCGTTGCAAGCATATGCAGAAGCGGTTTTGCGCGAGTGGAAGCCCAAAATTATCGCAGTTGCCGGCAGCGCAGGCAAAACCACGCTTAAAGAAGCGCTGGCCGTGGCGCTGGGCGTAAAAAATCGCGTATTTCATTCTTGGAAAAATTATAACGATTTGCTGGGTATGCCGCTTTCCTTGGGAAGGCTAGAGCCGCAGCATGAAACAGCTGTTATTGAAATTGCCAGCGATTACCCCGGAGAAGCGGAAATTCTGGCTAAAATTGTTCAGCCAGATCTCGGTGTTATTCTCAACGCAGCCCCAATGCGGCTGGATACGCTGCTCGATGAATCCGGCATCGGCGCCGCACTGTGCGCTATTTTGCCATACGCCAAAACCACTTTTGCGCCGATGCGTTCCCCAACACTGCGCCGCGCCATATCCGAAAAACAAGCGCTTTATCCTGCAAACGTGAGCTGGTTTGACGATCCCCGGTATTTGGAACGCTGGCGGTTAATCGAGCCGGAATGCGAGCACTTGGTGATGCTGATCGACGGCGAAATACGGCATTTTCGGCAACTGCATGGTCTGCATTGGCAAAACGCCATCATGGCAGCGCTGGCCGTTTGCGAATTTTTTGCCATCCCCGCAGTAGAAGCCGCGCAGCATTTAGAGTATTTTTTGCCGCTTCCCGGCAGAATGCGCCTTTTACATGGAATACGCCAATCTTTGCTATTGGATGACAGCCATAACGCTATCCCAATTTCGCTCAACGCCGCGCTGCAAGAATTAAACCGCCAAGGAACCATCCGGCAAAAACCGCGCATTGCCGTTATCGGAGCAATGACACACCTCGGCGCGCAATCAGATTTTTTTCACTCCGAGGCAGGAATAACGGCGGCCAACTGCTGCGATTGGCTGATTACCCGCGGTGAAGCAGCAATTCCCTTGGCGCGCAAAGCAATTGCCCAAGGAATGGATCCGCAAAAAGTTATTATCACAACCACACTGGCAGATACCTGGCGCGCCGCGCAATCCCTTGCAGAAACTTGCGAAACGGCTCCGGTTATTTTAATAAAGGGCAGCCCTGAACTGAAAATGGAGGAAGTTACCGCAAAACTGCTGAACACAACAGAACTTCCCGAACAACTGCTGGATCGCCAGCGAACTATTTGGCGCAAAGCAATTGCCCAAACACCCGAACGGCCAACTTGGATTGAAATAGACTTAGACGCCATTGCCGGCAATACCCGCGCCATTAAACAGATTATCGGCCCTTCAACAGAGATTATGGCCACCTTGAAGGCAGACGCATATGGCCACGGCGCCCTGCGCACTGCAAGAACAGCGCTGCGCAATGGAGCTACTTGGCTGGGAACCGCTGCTGTCAGTGAAGCAATTGTTTTGCGCAACGCCGGCATAACCGCGCCAATCCTGGTCTATGGCTTTGTGCCGGCTTGGCAGGCGGAAGAAGCCTTGCGCTACAATCTCAGCATTACGTTGTATTCCTTAGAGCTTGCCCAAGCGCTGTCGCGCGCCGCGCAATCATTAGGGGTCTCCGCGCGGGTTCATATAAAAATTGATACTGGAATGGGCAGGCTTGGCCTTCGGTATGAACACATCGACGCTATTTTGACGTTTTTCCGCATGGCGCAAGATCTGCCCAGCATCGTTATTGAAGGCGCATTCACTCATTTCGCCTCTGCTGATGAGGAAGACCTGGCATACACCTACACACAGCTGCAGCGGTTCAACACGATTCTTCAAGCGGCAGAACAAGCAGGTATTCATATCCCCATTCGGCACGCCGCAAATTCGGCGGCGCTGCTGCGCGTGCCCGAATCGCGGTTGAATTTGGTGCGGCCGGGAATTATTTTGTATGGGCTGGCGCCATCGGAACATGTGGTTTTGCCGCCGGAATTTCGCCCGGCAATGACCTTTAAAACACAGATTGCCATGATAAAAACTGTTGCCGCCGGAGAGCCGATTAGTTATGGCAGAACATACATCACCGAACATGATGAACGTATTGCAACACTGCCGGTTGGCTATGCGGATGGTTTCCGCCGCGGCCCGTTTCACTGGGGATACACCCTCATCCACGGGAAGCGCGCGCCGATTCGCGGCCGTGTATGCATGGACCAGGTAATGGTGAGCGTAGACGAGATACCCGAGGCAAAAGAAGGCGACGAAGTAATTCTTATCGGAAAGCAGATGGGAGAAGCAATTACCGTGGAAGATATTGCGCGCGAACTGCATACATCGGGCTACGAAGTTGTTTCAACATTGCTGGCGCGTATACCGCGCATGAATGGATAATATGTGTGGCGCGTTGGCGGATATTATTTTTATTCCTGAACCGCCGCTTTACGGCAAAGGTAAATTTCGCCAAACGGCTCATCCTGGATGGCGGCGATTCTTTGCTGATTTAACAACTCCAGCGCGGCAATAAAAGCCACCGCAATTGCAATCCGGCGCAAATCCAGCGCAAACAGCTCAGATAACGGAAAACGTTCCCGTTCCGCTAGCATTGCCAATATACACTCAATTTTTTCAGCCACCGTTACAATCGGCAGCGGCAGTTCTTCAACTTTTTGTGTTTGATAGTCGCGGATCGCTTTTTCATACGCTAAGGTTAAAGATTTTATGGATAAACCACTTAAAACCGGAGGTTTCCAATCAATCGTTTCATCGATATTTTGCGGAGCCTCTAACCGCGCATAGGTATGCAGCCCATTTTCATCCCTTTGGCGCAGCGCCGCGGCAATTTCTTTGGCAAGCCTGTACTCCAATAGATTCCTTCGAATTTCCTCTGCTTCGGCCATTGCGTCTAAAATTTCGGCGTCTTCTTCAGGTTTGCCGGTTTTAGGCAGCAACGCGCGCGACTTTATATACAGCAGCCGCGAAGCCATCGCCGCGAAATCCGCTAAATGATCCATCAAAACATGCTTTTGTGTTTGAATATACTCAATAAATTGATCCGTCACCGCTAATATTGAAACAGAGGTTATCTCCAATTGTTTCCGTTCAATTAACGCTAGCAACAGATCCAGCGGCCCCTCAAAACCAGGCAGCACAAAGCGCACTGCGCCATCGGTGACAGAAAATCGCTGCGAATCGGGCAAAGTCATAACGCATCATCCACCTTGTGCAGCGCCGCCGCCGGCCCATTCGGATCGTGGTGCGCGCGAATCAGCGCGGCAACGCGATCCGGCTCGTGTGCGGCAAGCGCCAAATCGGCGCCGATATCAGCGTGGCGCCATGCGTAATAAAAATAGCGGCGATATAGCGGAAGGTTTTTGCTGGGGTATGGTCCTGCCAGCGCGGGCAGCAAGCCCGGAAGCAGTTTCAGCATCAGCACAACGGCCGGCCGCAATAAAAACGGTACACGGCCGGCGCCTTTACCGGAATCGTGCAGCAAAGCGGCAGCCAGCAATTCAGTGTCTTCGCAGCCTTGTTCCTGCAATTTTTGAAACACATTTAAGCTATGCTGCTGGTCGCCGCGATTCATGGTTAAAAACAGCCGCTGCCCACCCGGTGTTAAATATTTTCGCACAGGGGCAAGGTCTTCATAGGTTATCTTGGCGGTTAATCTATGTGTAAACTGCCAAGTTCGATATGTAATTTGGGAAAATATATTCCGGATCATAACCGCAGAGCAAACGCTCCCACCGGCCCGGTAAATATTGCGGCGATATTAGCGCTAAGCTGAAACAGCAGTTCGGAAGGGCTGAATAAAAATCCGATAAATTGCAGCAGCAAAGGAAGCAAGAATAAAATACCCAGCAGAATCAGTTGTTGGTTTGCTTCACTGCGGCGATATTGCAAAGCTGCGTTTGTGGGCAGCAGCCCAAACACTATGTGGTAGCCATCCAGCGGAAATAATGGCAAAATATTCAGCAGACCTATCGAAATATTTACCGCTGCAAAAACAAAAAAGAATTGCTCAACACGCAGCGCGGCGCCATTTTGCCAGCCAATCAAACAAGTTTGCAGCGGCCCGCCGGCTAAAATATCATTGCTTAAACAAAATTTTGCAGCAAAATTCAGCTGGCCATACGGCAGAATACCTAAAACAATCGCAGTTACAATACCGGTGACGATGTTGATACATATGCCGCTTAAACCAACCAAAACTACACCGATATTTGGGTCTATTCTAAAATTTTTTGCGTCGGGCCGCACTAATTTGCCCCAGCCCAACCCAACCGGCGCGCCGCCAAGAGGAAACGCCGATACTACGGCAACGCTTACTCCAATTACATCGGCGTGTTTCAGCGGATTGATATTCAATCTGCCGGACCGGCTGACAGAGCCGTCTCCCAGCATCGCAGAAACAAAAGCCTGAAAAGCATAATGAATGCTGAGCGCAGCAAAAAATGACACAAATGTCATGAGCATCAGGATGGTGTTCATAATATCCGCCTTATCATTCACGAAACGGCAGTTAAGCGCAGTCTGACGCATATACGTCAGCGCTTGCGCGATTCTCCGCCGTTCCCAAATCTTAACCTGTTTACATGTAGTATATCATGACACAATTGTTAAGGCTGATTTGCCAACCAAGCGGCAATAAAGGGATCATTTTCCTCCGGCGCATACGAAACCAGAACCTTCGTTGCGGTAGAGCCGGAAATGAACGAATAGTTTACCGGTTCGGCCGGAACTACAATTGTTTGCCCCAGCGGCGCATCCAGCGATTGCGCGGAACCGTCGGAATCCCAGCGCAACACGCCGCCGCCGCCGATAACCGAAACAATATGGCAGCTGGAACCGGAAGTTGCGGAATTCCATTGAGTGTGCGGCGGCAGAGTTACTTCCTGCAGTGCAAAATGCCGGCACGCGGTTAGCATTTCGGTATACGGGGCAATCTGCGCGCGAACACAAGTATGATATGGCAGAGGATGATAGGTTGAAACATCCAATCCTTTGGAGATATGCAGTTCCCGCGGAGCGCCTTTGGCGTCGGTGCGGCCGTAGTCATATAACCGATAGGTCACATCGGAATATTCTTGAATTTCGTACAGCGCCACACCGGCTCCGGTTGCGTGGACAGTGCCGGCAAGGTTAATAAGCACATCACCGGCGTGAACCGGCTCATAGTGCATCAGCGCTTCCAGCTGATTTTTCGCAATTGCTTTTTCCACAACGCTGCGCGAAAAATTTTCGCGAAACCCATGAATAACAGTCGCTTTTTCTGTGGCGGCCAAAATTCGCCAAGCTTCCGTTTTCCCAAGTTTTCCGTTTTCATGCGCGGCGGCATATGCATCATTGGGGTGTGTTTGCACCGAAAGCCACATATTGGCGTCTAAAAATTTAGCCAATAACGGAAACCGCGGCCCAAATATGGCAAGAGAACGCAAACCATACAGCCGCGTTCCCATCGATTGCGTAAGCTCACCAAGCGACAAACGGGCGTAAGGTTCATTTATTGCCACACTATCTAAGGCAGTTTCCCAAGATTCCCCAATTGCGGCCCCCGGAGGAAGTGATTTTCCGGCGACAGCCGCTAAATTTTGCCCGCCCCAAATAACTTCATGCAATGAAGCTTGCAGCGCAATCGGTGATAACGTCATACTTCTTTTTCTTTCAATTCATCTTACTCATTAGGGTAACAATCCGATCGATGGTGTCTTTGGCTCCGGCAGTATCCTGAACATCCAAACACCGGCTTACATGAATTTTAATAACCTCGCCGGCTACTTTATCTATCGCGGAACGTATTGCTAATATTTGTGTGATAACATCTTCACATTCGCGGTCATCTTCCAGCATTTTGGCGACACCGCGAATTTGGCCCTCGATTCGGCGCAAACGCACAGACAAGGGATGGTGTACGCTGCCGGTTTGGTCAACTTCATCCGGCAGAGAATGCATATCCATCGAGAGCCCCCTTATTATTTTTTATCGGCAGATTATGCCTTTGCCAAAACCTCATCTATCCGGCGCTTTAATTCGTTTTTGGGCATTGCGCCAACAATCTGGCCAACAACTTGTCCACCCTTAAACATCAGCAATGTTGGTATGCTCATAATACCAAACTGCATTGCGGTCATCTGATTTTCATCGGTGTTAAGTTTCGCAAAACGCATTTTACCGGCGTATTCCTGCGACAATTCTTCATAAGCCGGAGCAATCATTCGGCAGGGGCCGCACCAAGGCGCCCAAAAATCTACAATTGTGGGAAGCTGCGCATTCATCACATCTTCCTTAAAATTTGCGTCGGATGTGTATACAAGGGTATCAGCAGACATTAAATGATAAAACCTCATCTTTTTTCAATTTTACAAGAGTTTTATACCCCTATGGGGTATCTATTGTATACTATACCATAGCTTATCAAGGTAACATAAACACAGTTGCTCTCAGAGGTTAACAAAATTCACTCTGCGTTAGCAGGAGGAATATCGCAATACGAAAACCGCACCGCAATACCCAATATTTTGCATGCATTACATTAGTAGTACAACCACCGCGCGGTACACATGGGTGGTGGAAGTGGGGAAACAAGCCACACGATTATGAACTTTACTATTTTAATCAGGATGAAAACCAACAGAGCGGAGTACATTGAGTACCCCATAGCGCCTGTTGTTGAACAAACACTGACCGGCTATACACGGGTGGAGGTGGGGAAACAAGCCACACGATTATGGTCTTTGATATTTTAATCAAGATGAAGACCAACAGAGCAGAGTACAATGAGTGCCCCATAGTGTCTGTTGTTGAACAAACACTGCACGGTACCCATGGGTGGAGTGGGGAAACAAGCCACACGATTCATCGTGTGGTGTTCGTTTTGTGGCAGCCCAACCACCTACACCGCTCCGAAGCCCAAGCGCCGCCACATAGCGTTTATTTTAGAGCATACACTGCACGGTACACATTGAGGCAATGCAATCCGGTAGGGGCGACCCTTGCGGTCGCCCTTGCTGCCCGGCTACCAATATTTCCCATCGGAAAATAAAATAAAAAGAGATTTTGGGGACACCCCAATCCCCGCGCAAGGGGCTACCGCCCCTTACGTATCCCTTAGTTATGTACACCGCGCAGTCACACATGCGGTGATGCAAAAACTTCACGAAGTAAGATACAAATCTTACTCCGTGATATAATGATCCTGAGTGTTTGTATGCTCGGGAAAGGTTTTTCATGTCTCAAGTTATCACCGCTAAAAAACGCCGGTTTACAGCGATATTTCAATACCAGCGCAATGTTTATCTCCTTCTTTTATATTCCCTAGGTAAAGGTTTGCAGCTTAGCGTCGCCAATATATCCATAAATTTATATGCCTATAGTTTAGGATATCACAGCGCATTTATCGGCCTATTAACGGGTATGCCGGCGCTGGGAGCAATAATAGCCGCGGCGCCAAGCGGAATGCTGGCAGATAAATTAGGCCGAAAACCTGTTATTATTCTAAGCGCCATATTAACACCGCTAACACTTTTTGCCACTGCGCTGGCCACAAATAGTTATATGCTGCTGATTGCGCAGTTTGCCAATGGCTTAGTTTCCACAGCGTATTGGATAACCCAACTGCCCATGCTTACAGAAAGCACCGGCAAAGAAGAACGTGTAGGCGTTATGGGTGTAAATTTCTTTATTTTGTATGGAATAGGTTCTGCGGGCAGTTTTATTGGCGGAGGCATACCCGAAATAATCAGCCATATCACCGGAGCGGCGGCAACATCTGTAATACCTCAGCGCTGGGGAGTTATAGCCGCAGGCGTCATTCCTGCTTTGCTGGCTATACCGCTCATCTGGCTGAAAGAAACCAATCAAAGGAACAATTCATCGCTTAGCGCTGAAGGGGTACATGAGCAGACAGATGAAACAATAAAAGCCGCCACACAATCGAAGTGGCAGATAATAGGTTTATTTATTATGCTGCTGCTGCCGGATATTATTTTTAATATCGGTGAAAGCTCTGTTTCCGGACTCATCCAATTATTTTTACGATTACGATTTTTCCTGCATCCTGGAGAAATTGGCGCAATGCTTTCAATAATAGGGGCAGTAGGGGGAATCAGTTCGCTGTTATCGCCGCAAATTACGCGCAAATTTAAAATGCTTCGGGTGTTAGTCATACTGCAATATATAACGATTCCCTGTATTTTACTAACCGGATTTTCTGCAACAGTGCTTCCGGCAATTGGCGGAGAAGCTATCCGCAGGATGATTCTTGGCGCATTAAATCCCATTTACGCAGTATTTGTAATGGAAATGGTTCCTCAGCGGATGCGCGCAACATTAAGCGGGATGTATGGGGTAACATATGGTGTAGGGTTCAGCGCAGGTTCGGCAATGGCAGGATATCTGCAGCAAAACATTGGATTATCTGCGCCATTTACCTTAGGCGCAGCATGTTTATTGCTGGCGCCTACACTACTGCTGCTGTTTTTTGGCAAAAAAGCTCAGCAGACCGCAGTAAGTTGAACGGTATTGAAGCGCTGGATGCTTTAAAAAATATTCGTAACTACTCAGGAAGTACTCTAAGTTCAGCATAAGAAGGACAAACACCACATGGCGCTGGTCTTTCATATGTAAAAAGGGACAAGATCCACCAAATGTGAAATTCTAGTGCGACCGCAAGGCGCTCCATTCCGGATTGCGTGGCCAAATGGATACCGCGCGGTGTTTTATTTGTATAAAAATATATGGAGGAGTGCGCCAAACCTCGCGCAACGGGCGGAAGATCCCTGCAAATAATGAAGAAAAAAACAGAAAAGAAGGCATAAAAAAACTGACCACAGGAGGACCGGCAACGACCTATTTTCCCGGAGGGCTGCCCCTCAAGTATCGTCGGAGCTGAAAAGCTTAACGGCCGTGTTCGAGATGGGAACGGGTGTGACCTTTTCGCTGCAGACACCGACCCATCTCTTTACACAACAAAAATAAAAGCGCAAAACAAGTGGAGACGAGGGGACTCGAACCCCTGGCCTTCTGGATGCAAACCAGACGCTCTTCCAGCTGAGCTACGCCCCCTGGCATGAACCTGCGCCAAGATTAAGAAAAGTGGGCCTGCCCTGGCTCGAACAGGGGACCTCAGTCTTATCAGGACTGCGCTCTAACCAGCTGAGCTACAAGCCCAAGGAAGAGAGCCAAAAGAGAGAGAAGAGCGGGAAAAAAGGAGACCGACCTGAAGGTTTCTCAGAGATGAGAAACGAACTTCTAGAAAGGAGGTGATCCAGCCGCACCTTCCGATACGGCTACCTTGTTACGACTTCACCCCAATCACTCGATCCACCCTCGCCATGCGTGCCCCTTTCGGGTTCACCACACGTCTTCAGATGTCCCGAACTTTAGTGGTGTGACGGGCGGTGTGTACAAGACCCGGGAACGTATTCACCGCCGTATGCTGACCGGCGGTTACTAGCAACTCCTCCTTCATGCAGGCGAGTTGCAGCCTGCAATCTGAACTGTGGCTATGTTTGGGGATTGGCTCGGCATCGCTGCTTTGCAACCCATTGTCATAACCATTGTAGCGTGTGTGTAGCCCTGGACGTAAGGGCCGTGCTGACTTGACATCATCCCCGCCTTCCTCCGCGTTTTGCGCGGCAGTTGCGCCAGATATACAACTGGCACTAGGGGTTGCGCTCGTTATAGGACTTAACCTTACACCTCACGGCACGAGCTGACGACAGCCATGCAGCACCGTTATCAGTGCCCCGAAGGGCACACCGCATTACCAGTGTTGCACTAATAATTGAATCCAGGTAAGGTTCTTCGCGTTGCATCGAATTAAACCACACGCTCCGCTGCTTGTGCGGGTCCCCGTCAATTCCTTTGAGTTTTAATCTTGCGACCGTACTCCCCAGGCGGTCCACTTATGGGTTACCTACGGCGCGCAGGGGGTCGATACCCCACACACCTAGTGGACATCGTTTACGGCTTGGACTACCAGGGTATCTAATCCTGTTTGCTCCCCAAGCTGTCGTGCCTCAGCGTCAGGTCAGAGCCAGAAAGCCGGCTTCCCCTCAGGTATTCTTCCCGATCTCTATGCATTTCACTACTCCACCGGGAGTTCTGCTTTCCTCTCTCCGCCTCAAGCGCAACCGTATCCGTGACCGTCCCCCAGTTAAGCCAGGGTATTTCATCACCGACGCATTACGCCGCCTACGCACTCTTTACGCCCAATAACTCCGGACAACGCTCGTCTCCTACGTATTACCGCGGCTGCTGGCACGTAGTTAGCCGAGACTTATTCCTGCGGTACCGTCCTCTCTCGTTCCGCAGAAAAGCACTTTACACTCCGAAAAGCTTCTTCATGCACGCGGCGTCGCTCGTTCAGGGTTTCCCCCATTGACGAATATTCCTCACTGCTGCCCCCCGTAGGAGTCTGGGCCGTTCTCAATCCCAATGTGGCTGATCATCCTCTCAGACCAGCTACCGATCGTCGCCTTGGTAGGCTTTTACCCTGCCAACTAGCTAATCGGTCGCAGACCCATCCTTTGCCGCCTTTCGGCTTTTTTCTCGCGAAGCTATCTGGTATTAACCGCTCTTTCGCTCGGGTATCCCAGTGCATAGGGTAGGTTATCCACGTGTTACTCACCCGTCCGCCACTCACGTATCGCTACGTTCGTTCGACTTGCATGTGTTAGGCGCGCCGCCAGCGTTCGTCCTGAGCCAGGATCAAACTCGCCATTCAAATATTTCTTCCCCTCGTGATTGCTCACTTCGGGGTTAGGGTTCCTTGTTGTAGCTCGTTTTCTCCCGCAAAGATCTCAAATTTGACGAAATCTGTCTTCTTCTCTCTCTACTTGTTTAGGTGCTCTCGCGTTCATCTGAACGCAAATTGATTATATCCCATCACCAAACCTTTGTCAAGTGTCAATGCCCCCTTTTTTTCACTCCCCGCTCCTTTTCCTCCTCCTTCCTCTCCCTCCACATTGCTTCATCCCTGTATTCTCCCGCTTTCTCTCCACTTTTTCTCTCATCTTGCCCTTTATTTTTTTTCGCTATTGTTCCTCCAAATTCTCCTCCTCTTTGGTACTACTTTTGGGGTTTGCGCCCAAAATCTCTTTTTATAAGCAACCAACGCACGGTACCCATGGAGATTCGTAAGGGGCGGATGCCCCTTGCGCGGGGTTTGGGGTGTCCCCAAGCCCCTTACGTATCTCCGGTTATGTGCGCTGCGCGGCATTTTACCCTTCGGTGTAGTTACAACTATTATAGTTAAATATGTCACTAATTATTTGTTATTTAAGCGCAAATCCATGCTTTACACATAGTTATACTCGTGATACACTTTTAAGTGTCTTATAGCAAAAATCAATTAGCCTATGTACCGGCAACATTTAGTAATCCCTTTTCATTTAGTGATGTGTGCATTTTCATCGGCGTAATAACCGGTGAATCTTGAAGCGCATTATAGACCTGAGCATACATAAAGCAGGAGGCGACGAAGGCAGCCGGCCTCCTGACGGAACCGGTAGTGTCCCCCCGATTCTCTATTCTTTTTTAGATTCAGGTCTCTAGACAAAAGTACAGAAAATTTTTTACTCTAAAATGGAGGTATTTTCGTGTCTCAGGCAGTTACCGCAAAAAAGCCGGAAAACGATACCAACAACCCAGAGCGAATGAAAAGCAGCAAATTATATGTTACCCTGATTGTAATAAGTATTTTGGCAGTTTTTGCCTTAACAGGTTATTCAGGTTACACATATTTAAATAACATAACCATTTTGTCATTGCAGCCATCTTCGTGGCTGGCTATTTTTATTGCAGCATTATTTACAAGCTTCAGTCTTACCGCAATTTTTGTTATGTCGCTTTTTATTGCGCCAAAATCACTTGCCGAACCACCGGATTTAGATAAAATTACGGAAAAACATTTTACCGATTTGGCTAAACGCAGTTCGGAAGAAAGAAATATCCGGTTATTGGATCCTAATGACATTCTCGAAAAATCCTTTGAATATGCGCGCGGCACAGCCGATCAGGCAATGGAGCACAGATTAACAACCGTAAATTTTTATTTGCTGATTGTCGGCGGCGCGGGTTCCGGTGTTGTTGCTTTACTGGCAGCGCCAGTCAGTGGCAGAGCGTTACTGGAAGTTGGCGCTATCGGTATATTATGGGTAATATCGCTTATCGGCTGGCTGATGCTGATGCAATTGATACGTCTGCGCATGGCTTGGTTTGAAAGTATTACGGAAATGAATTCTATTAAGCGGTTTTATTTTAAATATAGTGAAACATTTCCGGAAGAATATTTGAAAAACGCTTTTTTCTTTAGACCTACAACCGTACCTATGCCTTTTAAACATTGGAATGTTTTCCATTTTGCCGTTATTTTAATTGGTATACTAGATGCGTCATTATTCCTTGGCGGAGCAATGCTGCTTAGTTTGCATACTCAGGGAAGCGGTTTTGTAGTATTACCGTTCATGGCAATGTGCGGTATTATTTTATTTGCGCATTCGTGGGTTTATGATATTCAGTTGCGGCGCGCATTTTGGCGCAAAGGTTAATATAGCAAAAATAAAACTTGCCAAAAATTTTTTTGCGCAAGGAGCAAAATTCAGGAGAAATTACATGAATAATTCTCAGCCTTCACAAAACGGCAATCCGGATCGACGCATAGCATCATCCTATATCTACAAAGGAAGAGTGGTAACTTTACGTATCGATGATATCCGTGAAAACGACGGAACTGAAGGAAAACGTGAAATTGTTGAGCATAAGCCGGCTGTTGTTATTTTAGCGTATGACACCATTCGCGATGATCTGCTTTTTATTGAACAGTTTCGTGACGCAGTTGGACAAACATTACTGGAAGTTCCCGCCGGATTGGTAGAATCACAAGAAGTCGCAGAACAGACAGCGCGCCGCGAACTTTTGGAGGAAACCGGCTATGAAGCGGAATCTTGGAAACTGTTGGGAGAGTATTATACATCACCTGGGTTTACCGATGAAAAGCATATTCTGTTTTTAGCGGAGAATTTACATCAAGTAAGCGATGTGCAAGATACAAATGAAATCTCACGGTTAAGGCATGTTTCGCGTTCTGAGGCCATGAGTTTGGTAGAATCCGGCGGCATTGTAGATGGCAAATCTATTCTTGCTTTGTTCCGGCTTGAATTTCTGCTGAAATAACACAATAATACCGCCGAAAAAACGCATCTCGGCATATACTGGCCATGTTCCGGCTTGTGCATTCTATATAATAGAAATGTACTATGACATTTGGGGCATTTCTATTTACCTAACACAAGAAGTAGTGATATGCTTTTTTAAGAGTCGGAACGTGTTTCGTCAAGATTTGAGTTTGTCTAAATGGATTGGAAGTTGTAAACATGCAGTGTGTTAATTGCGGACATGATCGCCCGAAAAGAGGAAAATGCCCCCATTGCGGAGTCGATGCAGAAAACCAGGAAAATCAGGGGAAAAGTTTTTCATCGCTTCGCGATTGGCGTGATCAACCATCTGACGCAAGTTCGGGAACACCGCAATCACCAAACCGATCTGCTTGGCAAGATCCACGCAGCCAGGGCTATAATCCACAAACTCAAACGCCTTCTCGGCCCAGAGGCAACCCGAATAATTCAAGTTGGGGCAACGAAAGCCAAACACCTTCTCGGCCCAGAGGCAACCCAAGCGGAACCAGCTGGGGCAACGAAAGCCAAACGCCTTCTCGACCCAGAGGCAACCCAAGCGGAACCAGCTGGGGCAACGAAAGCCAAACGCCTTCTCGACCCAGGGGCAACCCAAGCAGTACAAGCTGGGGCAACGAAAGCCAAACACCTTCTCGGCCCAGGGGCAACCCGAACAATTCAAATTGGGGCAGCAACAGCCAAACACCTTCTCGACCCAGAGGTAATCCGAACCAAAGTTATGCGCAGCGTGATGATTTATCGCTCATTCAAATACCATCTGCTGAATCAATAATGGTTCCAATTCAAGATAGAATGCTTCCCGCGCTTCCCAGCGAAGAAGAAGAGCAAGCATTGGGTATCCGTAGGCCATCATTTATCCCAGCGACAGAAGATCGCAAAGGGCCAAGGCCATCACGATGGCGGGTAATCAGCGGTGTGTTAAGTTTAGCAATCTTATCAATTGGTCTTTGCGGATTAAGCGCGTATTTAATTAAAACAAATGTCATTCCCGGAGTAAATAACTTATTGGGATTTTCCAAACCCAATACATCTACAAAGCCGCAATTATCTGTGCCCGCAGCATATACCGGCGCAAAAACGCTGGTAACGCCGGCGGCAACACCAAACGCAGCAATAACAACCATTATTACAACAAACAGTGTATCCCAAAACTTGCTTAAAGATCTAACCATCGGCAATCCACAGGCGGTATTTTTAAGTAATGAAACGATTTATGTTGTGTTACGTGTAGAACAAAAATCAAAAGTGGGTGATAATATAACCATCCGCTGGTTCTTCAATTCTGCTGAGATAACACAAAGTTTGGAAACACTGAACCCCAAGTGCTGCTCCGCCACACTTACTACAGCTAACCCAACGTATGTCTATTTTCAGGTAAACATACCGCAAGTGGGGTTTGGCTATGCGCAAATATATTACAACAATGTTTTATCTGATACAGTATCCTTTGATGTGATTGCGCCGGCAGTTACAACTACACCGTCACCCACAGCAACGGCAAAAGCAAAATCTTCGGCAACACCTTCCGTAACGGCAACACCGGTAAAATAAAAGAATAGGCGTCGGATAGAATTTGTATGAGAAGATTTGATGATAATCCGTTACTACCCAAAACAACTTCTCAAGCAGGCGCTCCACTGTTTCCCAAAAATCAGCCGGCGCCGGCTCCTGCCTTTCCCGAAGCACAACAAAATTTAGTTGCGCACAGTTCACAGGTATCGCGGCACGCCGCGCAAATTATCCAGCAATTTTTAAACGCAGATTATTTGACAGCAACTTTTGATATCAATGCGCCCGGTATGGCAGATGTGTATGATTCAGTAGTTGTGCCGCAGTGGTCCTCTTTATTTGGACATTTTATCGTCAGTGAGTTGCTGGTTACACCGCGGCCGGCGCATGCGCAAGTGTTAGATGTTGGATGTGGAACCGGGTATCCGGCCATTGAATTAGCGCGATACCTCGGCAATGATATGGATATTACCGGAATAGATATTTGGGAATCCGGCGTTGAATCGGCGCGGCGCAAAGCTCAAGAACAGTGGCTGCGTTCCGTTGTATTTTTGCCGGTGGATATTGCGCACGCACAGTTTCCTGAAAACAGTTTTGATATTATTACAAGTAATTTAGGATACGGCAGTTTTGCTGACCACGGAAGAAGTATAGCAGTAATGACGAGATTGCTGCGCGAAAATGGAACGATAATTTGCACTGCGGCGCTGCAAACAACATTCCGTGAGTTTTTAGACCTTTACCACGAAGTGTTAACCGATTTGGCGCTGACTTCTTACGCTGAAGCGCTGGTTAACTCAATAAAAAATCGGCCTACTATTGCGGCTATGCGCGCAGCGTTTCAACAAACCGGTCTGCAGATTGTCCACGAGGCTGCAGAAAACACCACAATAGAATTTGCCGACGCCCGCGACTTTTTTACTTCACCGGTTATAGCATTGCAGTATATAATCGGCTGGCGCGGCGTCATAACCGATATTCATTTGCGAAAAATTATATTTGCAGAACTGGAAAGAAGATTAGACGCAAAAGCAAAAGAGGAAAACGGACTTAAATTTACGGTTTCTATTGGCATGATCAGCGCACAAAGCATGTGAACAACCACTGAGCTGAAGACTCAGTGGCTTCGGCCACGAAAGTCCAGGCCCAGTCCCGCAAGGGCACGTTCACCAGACTCGGTCAGGAGAAATCCTGGTTCCGTTCGGAAGGTCATGACACCT
>JAJYBV010000064.1 GCA_021778805.1 Chloroflexota bacterium
TTCCACTTTGCGCAAACAAGGTCATCAGGTATTGGATGGGATTCGTTCTTTGTTCGTTTTTACGCCTCCTTGTCTTGTGTAAATTTCTTCACTTTATCCTTGCTAGGCAGTTACGAAAAAAGGATTGGGGTATATACACATTCCAAGAAAAAACATACATGGCTTTCCTTTCATTTGAACCAGTATAATATGATGTGTCAGAAATAGAGTATTTTTTGCCGGCAATATCTACAGAAATAACATTGTTAACCTGAAGAATTGCTTGCGACTTTATTTTGATGATCTATATATTGGACTATAGTATTTAAGTTCTTGGCTTCATACCTCAATTGTGACACTTACTCTTCTTCTTTGCAAATCCCTATTTACTAAGAATAGCTATTTCTAATACCAGAAGTTATTGTAAATACATGGTTGATATCTATAAAAGATGGTAAAATTGCCTACAATAGATCCCATTTTGAAAGGCTAATACCGAATAATGAATATGATAGATATTCAATCTATAAAATTATAAGGAAGACAGGAGTAATATTTATGACTGAAGACAATCGAAAGTTCGATCTTAATATTGAACATGTATTAGAGCATTGGACAATTGCACATGCACTTCGTGAAGTAATTGCTAATGCATTAGACGAAGCCGCATTGACTGGCACAGATGAACCTCTCATCTTCAAAGATGACAATGGATCATGGCATATCAAAGATGCTGGAAGAGGGTTATGCTACGAACATTTAACTCAAAACGAAAATATGGAAAAATTAAAGCATTCCGATCTTGTTATTGGCAAATTTGGTGTGGGATTAAAGGATGCATTAGCTACTTTTGATCGGCATAATATCCAAGTGTTTGTCTTTTCTCCCCATGGAGATATCACAATAGATACTTCTCCAAAACATGGTTTTGCTAATATCAAAACACTGCACGCTATAATTCATTCACCATCTCGTCCACATCAAGTTGGAACTGAGTTTATCTTAACAGGTCTCAAGGATGAAGATATCACAAAAGCCAAAGATTTCTTTCTTCTTTATAGTGGAGATGAAGTTATTTCTAAAACTCCATATGGTACAATTTTACGGCATTCAAGAAAAAAAGCTCGCATTTATGTTAATGGCCTCTTTGTGGCTGAGGAAGAAAATTTCCTTTTCTCTTATAATATTACTTCACTTACCACCGCTTTGAAGAAGGCTCTTAATCGGGAGAGAACAAATGTCGGCCGCACTGCTTACACGGAACGTGTAAAATCAACTTTACTTGCATGTCAAGATCCTGTTGTAGCTGATGTATTAGCTCGTGATCTTCAAAAACTTGATCGTGGTACAGCTCATGACGAGTTACAATGGACTGATGTTCAACGTCACGCATGTCGAATTCTCAATGCAAATGAAAAAGTTGTCTTTGTCACATCAGAGCAATTGCTTAAAGGGGGATCTCTCATCACATATGCTCAACAAGATGGGTATCGCATCGTAGTTATTCCAAATACAATTGCAATAGGATTAAACAATCTCAAAGATATTTATGGAAATGTTATTAATACACTTGATGAATACCTTCAAGAATGGAACGATAGTTTTCATTTTACATTTATTGATCCTGATCAACTTAACCCAAATGAGCAGGCTATTTATATGTTAACAGAGTCTATCATGCGTCTTCTTTTAAAACGACCTAAAATAGTCAAGCAGGTTTTAATATCTGAGACAATGCGATTAAATTCACTAAGTAATCATGAAGCATTGGGTGTTTGGGAAGAAAAAGAACAACGAATTGTTATCAAACGTAGTCAACTTCAGGATCCAGCAAGTTATGCAGGAACACTTTTGCATGAATGTATTCACGCATTAAGCGGGACTGAAGATGAGACACTAGAATTTGAAAACGAACTTACTCAGTGCCTCGGCATACTAGCAGAGCAATTATTGAAGATTAAATCATCGAGAAAAACAATGTAGATCTCTATCTTCATGTATAGTTCAATTATTGAGCCAAATTTAATGTTGTCTCTCTAAACAAAGATGTGTATTTGATTACTTGCGTCTTGATCTCCCTGATAGTTTTGCAACAAAGAGCTACGATAATCAAAAATATCTCATAAGTTTATGGCTTTATTAGGTATTGTGTGTCTCAGACTTGTAAAGTTGAGCTGGGATGATGCCATATCGTCTTTGAGAAAGTTGTCACTGGGATCAGTAACTGAATTAGTTTTGTTCATACTAACTAATATCTCTCAGGTGATTAGACTTGATCTTAGAGAAAAACCTTAAATGTAGCTATTGACTTTTATAAAGCTTTAGGTTATAATTTTGACTGAAGCTCATTTACCATGTGTAAAAGGAGTAACGGCGCCGTCTCATATGGGGCGGCGCTAGCCTTTTTTGTAATCGTAATATTCCTTTTCAAGTTTTTGGCGTTGATGTTTATGCTCAACACAATATGCTGTCCACAAGAGAATATATTCACCTCTATCAGCCAGGATGACAATATAACTAAAATCTGGCAATGCCAATATAATACGTTCTTCATTCCCTCGTTTGTTTTTCCATAGTTTTACAGATTTCATGCTGACTGCATCAATGATGGCTCTTGGCCAACGTATCCGCTCGCATCGGCGCAAATTAGGGGTTCGCTCAGATTCATTGCTTCCTTCTGTTATGATGTGCCAGAAGGTTGCCTCTTTATTGTATTTAGTCGGAAGTCGCTTCATTGCCCAACGTTTTTGTTCATATACAGGCAATGATTCAATAAAATCTTTATGGAAATATTGATAGATACATTCAATGTAACGCACCCAGTCACCATTACTATCTTCTAGCAAAACCAAATCAGGAAGCCAGCGCTGTTCTTGATTCATTTTATCGTTCTGTTGCCTCCCAAAAAAATAAGTTGATTTTCTTTTCCTGAAGTGGCGTTGTTTGTTGCAAGGAATATCCTGAATACTTACGCATGCGTTCGATAAACGCCACTTTTGCTGAATTGGTTTTAAGATCTCTAACAGCATAATTAATTGCGCCAATAAGCAAATCAGCTAACTGAATCTGTTCAACCTCATGTGAACGAACCATTTGCATACGTTCGATAATCTTACGGTTAAAGTCATATGTGTTATTACAAAGAACATCATGAAGTTTCTGAATTTTAGCAGTGCTTGTAGTATCCTTGATATCCAGATAGATGCGATAGTGTTCTCCAGTCTCTAGTAACATTTTCAGAAGATCAAAATACATCTTATAATACCAAGTATTATGATCATGCCCAAAATTGTCATGGCGCAATTTAGATTTGTCTGGCACAACTAACGCACGAAAATGAAGATCGCTATTCCCCAAAAAATAGTCCAAGATATCCAGATAAAATGATTGTTTTGCTGGGCCAATTTTTATCCATTTGATTTCAAATTCAGCGGATAAATTATGTTGGATTTTTATTTCTCTGATCTGTTCGGCAATTTCGTGAGTTTTCTCAAGCGGGCACCAGATAGCTCCAAGAACCATAACCGGTAAATGATCATGTTCAAGGTGGGCGCTTTCATCGCAATAGATGTTATAGACTATCCCCATATATGTATTGCTCCAATAAACATATGTACAAACATAAATAAACTCATTGTTTGATAGAAAGAACATTACCTATTCATTCAAATAGAAAAAACATATTAATTAGCTCAATACATCCACAAATTATTGTTGATGCGTATTCCAAAATAAATTGTATATATTAACCATCTTCTGGTTAGCCTTCCCTGCGCCAAGATACTAAATCTATTCTTTCTTTGCAATGTTTGAATTTTTTTTGAAGTCGGTTTCCCAAATCCTTGTAAGTAAATGTTACCTTATATCTCTATACTATCATCTAACTCAAGCAGTTAGCAAATTTCTTACGATTATTCGGCTGTAATGCGCCAGCGTTCAAACAGCGCAGTATCTGCTGCCGATGTAAGCGCAAACAGCGCGGCAATTTCGCGATTTAACGCTGTACGCATGGGGCGCAGCGTTTCCGATCCGTCGGTATTTTGCTGATAGGCTTGGGTTAGTTCCGAAGCCAAAGCCGCAATAGCGCGCAGCCGCGCAGTATCATCTATAGGAAGTGACAGCTCCGCCAGTGTTGCCGCATCTATAGATGGGCGGCTAAGCTGATAGATAGTCGCTAACAGCCGGAACAGCAATTGCACTGGTTGAGCGTTCAGTAACGCAGGCAGCGCCGGCTGGCAATCTTCAGGTAAAGGGGAACCAGCCTTGGGAATAGCTACATACAATGAATTATGCGCAATCACCGGGCTGCCGCTTTGCGCCGCCACTGGAAAAGCGCCGCTCCGCGTTATATAGATTGCATTCGCCGGTATTTTGGGCTGCAATTCGGCAGCGTCTGCAGATGAAATCCATTGCCGCGGCAAGGTTTGATATGGCTTTATATCTGCGGCGCGGATCACTGCCACCGCTCCGGAATATTCAATTTCGGAAATTACTGTTTCTTTGGGAATCTCTATACCGCGGGAAAGATCCACCAACGCAGCAAACTGCGCGCCTCCTCGGCTTCGGAAGCGCTCGATAAATGCGCGTTCCTCGGCTCCCAACGCATATTTCCATTGCCGTTGAGGGCCTTCACCAAGCAAATCTTGCGGGACAGTTCCCTTTATCTTCCATTCTTGCCGTACAAAGCGCGCAGAGGCAGATCCTGCATCCACGCCGGGTTCGGCGGCTTTGGGCGCGGCAATTTTCTCAATGCGTTCCCATGATATGGCATGCGCCGCCGGTGGATCACTGCGTTGCGCTGTCAATAAGATCGCCGATGCGCCGGAGCGGAATAATCCCTGTGTATGGGTTATTGCCACCGCGGCCCATTCACGCTGTAAAGTTTGGCGCAGCGCGGCGGCCGATGGCTTCAGCAAAAATATTTCAGGAAGCGCAATAGCTAAATAACCGCCATAGGCAGTTAGTTCCAGCGCCTGTTCACAGTATTGCAGCCAAATGTCGCGCGTCGGTTTTGCCGGGGCGGTTTCGGCGTCCCACACGGTTTTAGCAGCTTTCAGCGGCGGATTAGAAAGCACAACGTGAAAACGCGCGCCGGCCATTACCGCAAGGCTGTCAGCCTGATGGATGTGAAATTGCATTGATTTGCGCCGCGCCGCCGGTAAATCGGGCAACAGCTGTGCAATTGTCCTCCGCAGTCGCAATTCGGCAATATGGCATGCAATTGGGTCGGGATCCAGCCCCCATATTGATTTTTCAATCTCTTGCGCTATTCTTTCCGCGCCCCATCGGCGCGCTTTGCCGCGCGCAATAAGGATCTGCGCCGCAGCCGCTAAAGAAGACCCGGAGCCGCACGCCGGATCGATAACTGATGATTCTTGCGCGTTTGGGCCGGCTGCATAGTGCGCTTGCCGCAACAGCGCCAACGCCGCATTTATTGGCATAGATGACGCCGACTTTATACCCAGCAGTTTGGAACGCTGCCCGTCGAATTCATAAAGATCGTCGCGTGTTTGATTTTCTGTGAGTGTTTTGCTAAACTGATGGAAATCCATCGCCCGAAAGTATCCTTCCCGCCGAAATCGCGCTTTTTCTGCGATTAAGTGTATCTTAAGCGCGGGTATCCGGCCAGTAAAGCAGACAATAGGGCTAGCCTTGTTCGGTTTGGCCAACTCGCTGATATTCTTCAATAAACCAGTCACAAATAGTTTCCGCTGCATCGCCGTTAAGTGAATGCTGCTTCAAATTTTGCATAATCTGCGCCCATTGCTCCGCCGCATCGGAAAATCGCGCATCCGAAATTGCCATTTGCCGGAAAATATCTTTTTCCAGCGATTGAATGGAGGAACGCGCGTCATCTTCCGGCAAGTCAACGGCTTCCGCTGAATCGGTATGGTCGTGTACAACAACATGCAACGGTTCGTATACCGCAACGGCTTCATAAATATGTTTGATATTGAATGCGGTTCTGTCAAAAGCTAAATTGCCGCGCAGGTATATATGCGCCACCGGTTTTTCCTCGGTTTTGGTAAAATCTTGTTTGTGCCGCCGCAAAAACCGCGCAAAATCTTCCAATAGCTCTTCCTGAGATTGCACACCGTCAACTCCGTAAGACAATTGTAAAAACGGCCGCTTCGGTGTAACAATCAGTTCGGCGGAATATTCCGGAACGCCGGATTCATCCGTTTGCACATCAATTTTGTAATAGCCGCGCTTTTCTTTTGCTTCTTCAATATTTACCGTTTCCAGCGATCCGGGGTTGTAGATATATCCATCATACGTATATGGTTTGTGTACATGCCCCAGCGCAATATAGTTTACCAGTTCTTTTAAGACACGAAAATCATTTCCCGCCGGCAGCCCTTTCAGCCGCGGATCTTCACCGTCTACTCCGGTGTGCATCATTAAAATACGAAATCGCACACCTTGCTGCTCCTCATCTGCGCGAACTCTGCGCAAATATTCGGCAGTTGACCCCATAATATTTCGTGTTTGTGCGCCAACCCAGGGCAATCCATAAATTCGTATGCCGGTTTCGGCAATATCCGTATAACTGCCTGTGCGGGATGTTTCGTCAAATGGAGACAGGCGGATGCCATCCTCGGAAAAACTGAAGGAAAGCAGGCGAATATATCCCATTTGATTGAGGTACGTTAACCAAGAATACCCATCGGAACGATACGCTTTATCATGATTTCCCTCAATAACCACCACCGGAATGCCCGCATCGCGCAGTTGTTCCAGCAATTTAGTGGCGCTATAGAGCGTTTGTGAATCAATGGAGCGATTATGAAAAAAATCTCCGGCAATCAGCAAACATTTGCATCCTGTTTGTATTGCTTCCACAACCAAGTGTTCCAGCGCGCGGGTAAAATCTATTGCGCGTTCATCTAAGCCATATTGCAGGTATCCTAAATGGATATCGGCGGCGTGTATAATTCGTGTGTTCATAGTCATTATTTGCAATCCTTTCAATAGACCTTTACCCAGTTATAAAACAAATTTGACTCGTTTTGGTTCGGTATTTATTCTAACACAGAATGAGGCCAATGCGTGCTACAATACAATAGAATTTAGAACGAAATCTGGACGGATCTTTTTAACAATGCCTGTAACTGATAATTTTCAAGGCCATTCGCCTATTCGCGCGCAATATTTATCCATAAAAAAAGATTATCCGGATGCGCTGATTTTTTTTCGTTTAGGCGATTTTTATGAAACATTCGACACCGACGCTGAAATCGCTTCCCGCGAATTAGATCTGACATTAACGAAGCGCGAATGGGGACGCGGCGAGCGTTCTCCGATGGCAGGGGCGCCGCACCATACCATCGATTCATATATTGCAAAATTAATTGAACGCGGCTATCGTGTTGCAGTGGTAGAGCAAGTAACCGAGCCAAATGGCAAAGGATTGGTGCAGCGAGAGGTTACGCGGGTGGTTACCCCCGGCGCGGTTATCGATCCCAGCATGCTTTCGGCACAGCGCAATAATTATCTTGCGGCGATTATCACCGGCAAAGACGCGGTGGGTGTTGCGTATGCCGATGTTTCCACCGGAGAGTTTGCCTGCGCCGAAATTGCCACGGCAGATATTCCAACAGCGCTGGCGCAGGAAATGGCGCGCATTATGCCTGTGGAAACACTGGTAGAAGCGCCGGCGCAAGCAAAGCTGGATCCGCGCGCGCTGCGCAGTGTTCCCGATGACGAGCTTGCCGCGGCAGGCTATGATGAAACGTTGCCGCCGTGGGCAAAAACTATCAGCCAGTTTACCAAGCATTTTACGCCATTAGATTCCGGTGAATTTAATGAGCAGCAGGCTCGCAGAAGATTGTTAGAGCAATTTCATATCGCGTCACTTGAAGCGTTTGGCTGTAATAATCTGCCGCTTGCCATCCGCGCGGCCGGCGCTATTATTGGCTATCTTTCGGTAACGCAGCGCGGCTCTTTAGAGCATTTAACCGCATTGGAAACCTATTCCACAGAACAATTTATGCTGCTTGATCCTTATACTCGCCGCAATTTAGAGTTGTTTGAAAATAACCGAGATCGCTCTGTAAAAGGGTCGCTGGTGTGGGCGCTGGACCAAACCCGAACAGCTATGGGCAGCCGCTTGCTGCGCAAATGGATGGGGCAGCCACTGATTGATATTGCCGCGCTGCAAATTCGACTGAATGCGGTGGAATATTTATTTGAACATGCGTTAACCCGCGCAAAACTTATTCAGGCGCTGGCCAAAATAGGAGATGTAGAGCGGCTGGCCAACCGTGTTATTATGCGCGCCGCCACACCGCGAGACCTTGCCGCATTAAAGGAAAGCCTGCGCGGTGTGCAAGAATTGCTGATAAATGGGCTGGCAGATGAAATTGCCGCCGGGCCGCTTGCTCAGATTGTTGGCGCGATTGATCCTTGTGAAGATTGCGCGGCGTTTATTAGTAAAGCCCTGACGGAGTCTCCGCCGATTACGGTAACTGAGGGCGGTATTATTCGCGCGGGATATTCGGAGGAATTGGATGATATTAATAACCGTTCGCAAAGCGCGCGCGAGTGGATTGCCGGTTTGGAAGCTAAAGAGCGCCAACGGACGGGAATTTCTAATTTAAAAGTTGGTTTTAATAAAGTTTTCGGCTATTTCCTTGAAGTATCTAGCTCTAATATCAGTAAAGTTCCCAAGGAGTATATTCGCAAGCAAACTATTACAAACGGTGAACGCTATATTACCCCCGAATTGAAAGAGTACGAAACCTTGGTGCTGAACGCACAGGAACGCTGCAATAAATTGGAAAATGAGCTGTTTATTGCGCTGCGTGAAACAATTGCCCAAGAATTTGCTCAGCGGATTATTGAAACCGGGAAATCGATTGCCGCGCTGGATACACTGCAATCTTTTGCGGAAACAGCCCAAACCCATTCGTATTGCCGCCCAGAACTTACAAATGATCTTTCGCTGCACATTATCGCAGGAAGACATCCGGTTATTGAGCGGACGATGTCGGATATTCCGTTTGTGCCCAATGATATTCAAACAGACGCTGATGCCGCCCAAATTATTTTGATAACCGGGCCGAATATGTCTGGCAAATCTACTATTATGCGGCAAACTGCGCTGATTGCGCTGATGGCGCAAATGGGATCTTTTGTGCCGGCGGATCAAGCGCGCATCGGTATTGTAGACCGCATTTTTACCCGCATTGGCGCGCAAGATGATTTGGCGACTGGACAATCTACCTTTATGGTGGAAATGGTTGAAACTGCCGGCATTCTGCGGAACGCTACCCGCAAAAGCTTGGTAGTGCTGGATGAGATTGGCCGCGGAACCAGCACATATGATGGGTTAGCTATTGCTCGCGCCGTAGTAGAATATTTGCATCAGCATCCGCGGTGCGGCGCCAGAACCCTTTTTGCCACACATTACCATGAATTGGTAGAATTAGCCGGAATTTACCCCAATGTGCGGCCCTTTTCTGTTGCGGTTACAGAGGAAAACGGCGCCGTTGTGTTTTTGCGCCGCCTTATTGCCGGTGGAGCAGATCGCAGTTATGGGGTGCATGTTGCGCAGTTAGCCGGTATACCGGAACCGGTTATTCGCCGCGCAAAAGAGATATTAGAGGAACTTGAGCAGAAGGATGATAATAAAAAACGCCGCCGCGCTATGCGCGAAACCTCGGCGTATCAGCCAACCGTGCAATTATCTTTGTTTACGCCGGCACAGCCGGAAAATCCGGTGGTAGAAACATTGCTGCAAATGCAGATAGATGAGCTTTCTCCGCGGGAAGCGTTAGATAAACTGTATGAATTGCAGAAAACGCTGCGTGATCAAAAATTGCGGTAAACAATATTGGCGCCGGCAGCGCAAAAAATCTATTTTTTCCAAATAATATACAGCGGGCTGCTAGACAAAATATGGAGTATCTGCCGGCCTAAATAGAGTATTTTGCCCTTTGCTTTCAAGCAATAAACCGGTTATAAATAAGGTACATTCCGTTTTTTACCTGAATTTAATAAAAATTTAACATAAAAATCCCCAATAATAGCGTATTTGCTATTATTTTGCCGCCGCTTTTTCGGGCAGATAACCGGAATGTACAAAATTTTGACCGAGGCATATACTATGGCGTATGCGTTACTCGCTGAACCGGAAATATTTGGCGCAAAGACTGTTTCACGCGGCAGCGCCAGTCAATTTATCAAATATGTATTATCGCAAGAGAAGCCGACAATGATTCGCAGCGGCAGCAAAATTGTTGCTGCCGCCATGCCGATTGAAACCTATGAATCGCTGATTCAGGAATTGCATTGCTGGAAAACACTGTATACTATGCTGCAAAATCAAGTGAATGGGCCGCAGGGTCAATATTAATTTTTTTGTAATATTGAATTGTTTACAATATTGTGATATCTTTCATATCCTATATCTATATTTTAGACCGATGCATTCTGCTATAATATGGAATTGGACATGTTGTTTATGTGCGCAACGCAAACGAACAACGGTTTATTTTGCTTTTATACAGCAAGGAGATATTACCTATGCAGCCTCCATCAGACGCAGATAATACCGTATTCCCTGCGGATGAATCTTCTGAAGCCACGAACGCGAGTTCAGTGAATTTGCCGCCCGCCGCGCCGGTTAAACGGGGAATGAACCGGGTATTGCTTTTTTCAATCATATCCGGCGCATTGGCTGTTGTGCTGGTAGTTACATTTATTTTGGCTTCCGCTGCGCTGGCGAATACTGCGCCATCGGTACCGCAAATTTTATCATCAGCGGAATCTGCTTCGTTAAACAACGCTGCGTTTACTTTTAACGCTAATGTTGGAATTGGGTTCAGCGCAACCGGAGCGCCTACTACCGTAAGTTTAACCGGATCCGGCGCATTCGATATGAAAAACAACAGCATGAAAGCATCGGTAAATCTGCCGGCGCTGATTGGTCAGGCGTCGACAGTTAATTTTATTGCGGTTGATAACGCTATCTATTTTCAAGATAGTGCGCTGACACAAAATACACCCTATGCCGGCGCTTGGTTGAAATTAGACGCCAGCAGCATGGGCAATGGAAATGGCAAAACCACCACTTTTTCATTGAAAGATTTGTATACTCATATTTCCAACCCAACATTGGTTGGCTCGGAAACTATTAACGGCACAGATACATGGCATCTTAAAGGTGTGTTAGCAATGCATTCCGCAACAGCGGCTACACCTGTTAGCGGCGCATCAACGCCGGTTGCTGTGAAGCCGGTTTCCGTTGATATTTGGGTTACTAAAAACACTTACTACCTGGCAAAAGTCGTTTTTTCCGGGTCTGAATCCATGAACTTGGGCAATTTTGCGCAAATGGGTTCCGGAATGGGCGGCATATTTGGCCAAGGCGGCGCCGGGACTGCAAATAATCCATCTATGCCTTCCGGTATGTCTATAAGCATTAATTTAACAGCAACCATGTCATCTTGGAATGCAGGGCAGAGTATTCAGGCTCCATCCGGAACAGTGATAAACGCATCACAAGCTTTGCCGATTATAATGCAGCAACTATTGAAAGGTTTTGGGCCGGCTTTAGGACAAATTGGCAATTTATTAACGCCAACTCCGTAAGCAACTGGCATAACTTTGTTTTTGCTGTATAGGTTTTGCTGTAATAAAAGCATTGCATTCAAAACAGAGCAATATTTGATCTATGGGGGCGGCCGCAATGGCCGCCCCTACCTGATCGCGGCGAGGCGCTGCCCCATATGTATCTTGTTTTTTGCGCAGGCGCTGCCTCCTGTTTATAAAGGCGAATCCCGGTTTATTGTGTGGTTTCGGCGGGAACTTGAATTTTTTCCAGCCGTTGAATAGCAGTATCCATACGGCGCAAACACCGTTCGCGACCTAACACCAGCATTGTTTCCATTAGTGGTGGTGTTTCTTTGCGGCCGGTTACAGCAACGCGCACACCCATAAATACGGGGCCGGCTTTTACATTCATTTCTGCCGCAACGCCGCGCAGGGCGTGTTCGATACTATCGTGATCCCATTCTGCAAGGTTTGTTAAAGCGCTGCGCGACATTCGCAATGCCTGTAAAGCGCCGGCGGAGTCGATTTTTTTATCGATCAGCAATTCCGGAAGGTAATCCAGATCATCCACAAAAAAGAAATTAGTTAAAAACGCAGCGTCGGCAAAGGTTTTCATTCGTTCCTGATCCAGGTGAATGAAGCTGCGCAAATAGTCACGATTTATTGGGCGCTGAACGGAATCGGGCAATCCACCTTCTGCTTCCGGTTTTTCCAAAAAGGGCAGCACATTTTCCGTAAGTTCATCCAGAGAAATTTTACGAATATAAACGCCGTTCATCCATTGCAAACGTGTTGCGTCAAATTTTGCAGGAGAAGTATGTACTCTTTCAAGGCTGAAGTTAGCAATTAATTCATCGACAGAAAAAATTTCACTTTCGGAGTCATACGCCCAGCCAAGCAACGCCAGAAAATTTAAAGTTGCATCGGGCAGATAGCCGCGGTCTTTATAAACCAGCACCGGCTCTGCGCCATGGCGTTTACTCAGTTTTTTGCCGTCATCGCCCATTACAACAGGCAAATGGGCAGTAACCGGTATTTCCCAGCCAAAATATGAATACAGCAAACCATGCAGCGGAAAACTGGGCAGCCACTCATCACCGCGTAAAACGTGTGAAATTTTCATCAGATGGTCATCAACAACGCTGGCAAAATGATAGGTTGGGTAGCCGTCTGATTTCAACATAACGGAATCTTCCAGCAGCGCATTATTAAATTTCATTTCGCCGCGCAAGGCGTCTTGCAGCACAGTAACACCGGTTACGGGAATTTTCAGCCGCAGTACATACGGTTCGCCGTCTGCCATTCTTTGCGCTGCTTCTTTTTCGGGGATATTTCTGCATTTCCGATCATAGCCTGTGGTGGCTAAACCGCGTTTTTGCTGTTCCTGCCGTAACGTTTCCAATCGTTCTTCGGAACAAAAACAGGGGTAAACGTGCCCTTTTTCTAAAATTTGCGCTGCGTAATGCGCATAAATTCCTAAGCGATCTGACTGGTAATAGGGGCCAAATTGGCCGCCGGCGTTTGGGCCTTCATCAAAATTGAGTGAAAGCCAGTTTAAGCCTTCAATCAGTTTATTAATGACTCCTTCTTTCGAGCGCGCTTGATCGGTGTCTTCAATACGCAGAATAAATTGACCGCCATGTTTGCGGGCTAAAAGCCAGCTATAAAAAACGGTGCGAAACCCGCCGATATGCATTTCTCCGGTTGGGCTTGGCGCAAAACGAGTTCGCACAACAGGGGCGTTAGAAAAATTAGGTACGTTGCTCATATATATATGTTTTCCAATTTACTTACTTGTTAATGTTTCCGGCAACTAAATCGCTGTATATCCGGTGGAGATGTAATGTCATCCGTCTGACATGTTCATTATATCATGCTCAATGCTGAATCTGCTGTAAACACAGGAACGGCGGCTGTTGCAGCCGCCTTGGCGCTTACTGCTTTGGCATGTTGCTGTCTTTAGCAAATGATTTTGCGGATGAGACAATCTGCCACGCAAAACAGTGAATTTTTATCAATCTTATATTGAATTTTTAATAAATTCTATAAGAGAATCAATTGCTTGGAATGCTTCAGTAAATTCCTGTGTATTTGCGGTTGGAATATTTTGCAGTAATCCGGACGCGATATCGCAGAAATTATGGAGTGTTGCGACGCAATTGTTGCGTGCGTTGGATTTTTCTAATGTGGCAAGCATCACTTCAATTTGAGAATCCGAAGCTTCACCCGGCTGCTGTAAAATGCGGATTAAATCAGCTTTTTGTATTGCAGAGCAGTTATTCAGCGTCCAAATGATGGGCAGAGTCATTTTTTTGCGGCGCAAATCACCGGCAGATGTTTTTCCCAGTTCGGCGCTGTTTGCCCAAATGCCCAGAATATCATCGCGGATTTGAAAGGCTGCGCCTAATGCGCCGCCAATTGTTTCGAAGGTATGGATAATCTCTTGGTTCTCCGGAGCGCCAATCATGGCTCCAAAGGTCATTGCGGTTTGTATCAGCGCGCCGGTTTTGCGGCCGATCATTTTCATATAGGCTTCGGGAGTAATGCCGCTATTATTTTCAAACGCCATATCCATAAATTGACCTTCGCACAGCAAAATGCATGTTGTGTCGAAAACTTTGCCTAATTGAACAGCGGTCGTGGGGCTGCATCCGCGATCTAGTATTTGCCACAATGCCATGCGGGCAAGACTGAACATTCCATCACCGGTATTGATGCCTTGCGCGGCGCCCCAAATGGCCCACACGGTTTTGCGGTGCCGGCGCAGCACGTCTTGATCTTCGATATCGTCATGAATAAGCGAGAAATTATGTAATAATTCCAGAGACACCGCGGCAGGCATAGCTTGGTTTAGCGCACGGGGCGCCGAATTTTCGGAGGCTGCTGCGGCGAGCAATGCAGTCCACAAAGTGATGGATGGCCGCATCAATTTACCCGGATTTGCGCCTTCGATTGTTTGAAACGATTCATCCACCCATCCGAGGTGATATTGCATTTGTCCATAAAATTCGCGGAGATCGCTGTGTTGAGTATAACCCTGAAAAACAGCTCGAAGCTGCTGTTCTATGCTGTCTCTAAATTTTTCAAAAAATGCGCCGGAAAACGCCGCCATTATTTTTACCTTTCTGATTTGCATGCTACCCGTGATATAAAAACCAGCCGGTTAAAACGACAACTGCAATACCTGCCGCCCACCAAACGGTTCCTGTAAGGCCGCCAAACATGCGCACCGATGAACAAACACCGCAGTAGCGTTCTACAATGTTGTATCTGTGACTGCGCATAGTATCTTGCGCTATTTTAATATGTTCATTGCGCCGGCGTGTATGGGCTTCGCAAACGTAGCGGCCGCAGCCAGCGCAGCTAAAGTTATCGATATAATGCGCAAATATGGCGGCAGACCATTGTTCAGGAACTACAGCATCGCCGCAGATATAGCAAACATATTCTTCCTGCCGCTGCGCGATGTGTTTAGCGCAGGGGTCGTGAGAATGCCGCGGATAATGTTCCATACATACATAATTTCTGCATCGCGGGCATTTGCCGGCAGATTCATTGTCGCACACCGAACAGGTTTGTGCGGGAAACACACTTGCCATGAACTTGATTCCGTTCCTTTTTTATAGGTGAGAGCGGGATTACAAAATAAATGATTCATAAAAGCAGAGTAAAAGCTCTATCTCTGCTCATTATAACAGATGATAGCGGATTGTATAGTCTTTTTTGCGGCCGCACAGTCACCATTGCCGTAGCACAGACAAAACAGGGATTCGTAAAGGATAGCAATCCTTTGCGCGGGGTTTGGGGTGTCCCCAAATATATTATTTGTGGTTGGCGTTGTGCGGCATTGGCGGCGCTGCATGTATACGCAGCTAAAATTATGCCGGTATCGCATACTTGAAATTGGGCTACTATTTCAAATAAACTATATTTAATATTTCAACTTGTATTATTTCGTAAAGGAAAATTTGAAAATGGATATGGACAATGCCGCAAAACTGCAGTTTCACGAACTGCGCAGTGAGAGACTGATTATTCGGCAATTGCAAGACGCCGACGCGCACGAATTATATTCCGCAGTTGCTGAATCTCGCGATAATCTGCGGCCATGGCTGCCTTTCGCGGATGATCACCAATCGCCGGAGGAAAGTTTAGAATATATCCGCCAAAGCAGTGAGGCAATTGCGGCCGGCGTTAGCTTTAACCTAAGCATTTGGAGCGCCGCAGAATATTCCTTGCTGGGCTGCTGTGGATTGCATATTAAAAATGAGCGAATCCCGTCATTTGAAATTGGCTATTGGGCTAGAAAATCTGCCGAAGGAAACGGATATATCACCGAAGCAGTTCACCTTCTGTATGATTTTATGTTCACATCTTGGAACGCCAGGCGCATCGAGATCCGCTGCGATTCAGAAAACGCACGAAGCGCGGCCGTCGCTGTGCGAAGCGGCTTTCAATTTGAAGGCAGTCTGCGTTCCGCGCATTATGTGAATGGCAAAATATCTGATATGGATGTGTACAGCCTTTTAAATACCGATCCACACTAAGGCCGAATTTATGCCGCTTTTAGCAACATACCGCGGCCGCTTTGCTCCCAGTCCAACCGGGGCGCTGCATGCAGGGAATATTCAAACGGCTTTATTTGCGTGGCTGCATGCGCGCCTGCGCCATGGGGTATTTGCGCTGCGCATTGAAGATACTGATTTGCCGCGTTCCCGCCCTGGTTCTGCCCAAAATATCATAGATGATTTACGCTGGCTGGGATTAGAGTGGGACGAAGGCCCATCCATCGGCGGCGCTTACGGCCCATATTGGCAATCACAGCGGGAAGATATTTACCGCGCGTATTTGCAGCGCTTATACGCAATGGATATGCTGTATCCTTGTGATTGCACGCGCGCCATGCGGCTTTCCGACAGCGCAGCAAACACCTTTGGACAATGCAAATGCGCCGCGCGTTCATCACGCCATATAAAATTAACTAATTATATGGCGGGCACATACGCATGGAAAGTGCGGGTTGCGCATATACCGGCGCAATTTGAAGATCTTCGGCTGGGCAGTGTTCAAACGTCATCTGCGCAATTTGGCAAAGATTTTATCGCGCTGCGCAGTGACGGTATTTTCGCGTATCAATTAGCGGTAGTGGTGGATGATGCGCTGATGCGAATTTCGCATATTATTCGCGGGGAAGATTTAGTGGAGGCAACACCCAGCCAAATAGCCCTATATCAACTGCTGAATTTTCCGGTACCGCAATTTCTGCACACTCCCCTTGTGTGTGACTCGCAAAACCGCAAACTTGCCAAGCGAAACTCGGCAGAAGGAGTGCAGCGCTTGCGCCTTGCCGGAGCCGATCCCCGCGTAGTGTTGGGACAAATTGCCTACCGCGCCAGTTTATTAGCTGAAAATATCCCGGTAACCGCATCCGAGCTTCTCAATTCAATCCAAATTACTATTTTTTGAAACACCATCCAGCGCCGCCGCAGTGTGCGCATCATCAGCCCATATCGCAAGCTTATCGCGAACCAGGCCGCTAACCAAATCTTCCAGCCACGAAAGGTGGCGGCCTTCCCAATCCGGTTTGATCATCGGACCAAGTTCCGTTAATAAAATTGCAGATTCGCGCGCCCGCAGCGCATGAATAATCCTGCCGCGAAAATAGCGCCGGCTTTGATGGAATGGCTCACGCGGACGTTTTTGGCTGCCGGTGGTATATTTTGCAGACGCTTCAGCTATTTCCGCGCGGAGAATCGGCGCAACCACTGCGTCTTCCGGAAACAGGCTGTAACCGCGAGCATGAACCGCCGCACGGCAAGCGCCCAGCAAAGGACAAATATCACACTTTGGCGTTACAGGCAAGCAAACAGTTGCGCCCAAATCCATTAAAGCTTGGTTCCACAAATAAGCGTCCTCACCATTTGGTGGAACAACCGATTGCGCAAACGCATATTCTTCTTTTGGTGTGTTTGCCGGCTTAAATACCTCACCCTTAAAAATTCTCCAAAGTGTGCGCCGGATATTTGTGTCTACCGCTGCAGCAGATTTTTTAAAGGCAAAGCAGGTAACTGCGCCGGCAGTATAGGGGCCAATTCCGGGCAGTTTCAGCAATTGTTCCGGTTCGGCGGGGAAAACGCCATGATATTCAGTGAGGATGATTTTTGCAATAGATTGCAGCCGGATAGCGCGGGAATTATATCCTAATGTTGCCCACGCGCGGATTACATCTGCCGGCGCTGCTTCAGCCAGCGATTGCAGAGTAGGGAAGGTTTCTAAAAATTCCTGATATTTTATCACTGCCCTTTCAACCTGTGTTTGCTGAAGCATTATTTCAGACACAAGAATAGCGTATGGATCGTTGGTATGGCGCCAAGGCAGGTCGCGGCCATGCAGCCGATACCAAGGGATAAGCGTCTGCCAAATATCTGCGCAGAAATCATCGGGCAATAGTATTAGGCATCCTTTACGGCAGCAGCTTCTTCTTCGGTTGAGGCAAGCAAATCCGGCAACGGTCCGGTTATTTGTTTCGTAAAGCCCATATTTTCCATCATCCGGCAAGCTATTTCGAAATCATCTTTTTCATTGCGCATTAAATGCGCTTTTACTTGTTTGGATAACCAAAACTGTGTGGAGTTTAACCCTTTTGAAAGCGTGCTTAATTCCCCATTGTCATAAATGAAGGTTACGGTTGCGCCATTGGAATGTGTAAATAGCAATGTATAATTCTTAGCCATCAGCAACTTCCCATGTATTTAAGGTTGGCCAATAGAGGCGAAATTTAGGAATATTCCACGTTTATTGTACCATATTGCCTGAATAACTCGCCAGTAATCAGTTAGAGACCTGAGCCTAAAAAAAGGAATCGAGGGACCCAACCGGCGCTGTTAGGAGGCATGCTGTCTCCTGCTTTATGTTTTATCTATGTTCAGGTCTATAGAACACTCTTAATTAGAGAGCCTTTAAGTTGAAATGGTGTAATGAACTTTAACAATGAAAGAGGGATAAGATATACCTGCGTAACCAGGGATACGTAAGGGGCGATAGCCCCTTGCGCGGGGTTTGGGGTGACCCCAAAATCTCTTTTATGAAAATCTTTCACAGGGCAATAGTGATTGCCGAGTGGCAAGGGCGACCGCAAGGGTCGCCCCTACCGGATTGCATTGCCTCAATGTGTACTGCGAGGCGTATGCTCTAAAACAAACGATATGGGGTGATGCTTTTGCTCCGGCGCGGTATTGGCGGCAAAATGGCCACAAAACGAACACCACACGATGATGAACTTTAACAATGAAAGAGGGATAAGATATACCTGCGTAACCAGGGATACGTAAGGGGCGGTAGCCCCTTGCGCGGGGTTTGGGGTGACCCCAAAATCTCTTTTATGAAAATCTTTCACAGGGCAATAGTGATTGCCGAGTGGCAAGGGCGACCGCAAGGGGTGCCCCTACCGGATTGCATGGCCTCAATGTGTACCGCGAGGCGTATGCTCTAAAACAAACGATATGGGGTGATGCTTTTGCTCCGACGCGGTATTGGCGGCCAAATGGCCACAAAACGAACACCACACGATGAATC
>JAJYBV010000065.1 GCA_021778805.1 Chloroflexota bacterium
CCCTTACGAATCCCTGGATATGTGTACCGTGCGGTATTGTATTTTTTTATAAAAATATTTTTGGGGACGCCCCAAACCCCGCGCAAGGGGCTACCGCCCCTTACGAATCCTTGGTTACGAGGTATATCTTATCCCTCTTTAATTGTTAAAGTTCATAAATCAAAGATGGAACATCGCGTTCGATCTGGAATTATAGCAACAACAAGGAATATACATTATGAATCGTGTAATTATAAAAAAAATATTGCCAGTATTATTGGCGTTGCTGCTGTTGCCGGCGTGCAATGGAACGGCAAACACCATTGCGCAAAAAAATAACACACCCACAAGCACATCATCAAATACGTCTACCACTACGCCACAGCCAGTATTTCCGGCGTTTTCAGATTGGCGCGCTGCCTATATGGCAAAGGATCAATCGGTTCATGCCGTCACCTTAGATGGCAAAAGCGACATTGCTGGGCCGATTTTAACGCAATACACCGATCAGGTAAATTCAGTAAATGATGAGATTTCACCAGATGGCCATACATTTGCGTATACTAGTTTAACTAGTTTTAATATCATAAATCTGCAAACTGGAATCCCAGCCAATTTCACTAATCTAAATCCGCCATTTGGCGATGTTTCTACAGCGTTTTGGTCACAAAATGGGCAGTATTTAGCGGTAGGTGATAATGAACAAGGAATCGGTATTATTACAATGGCGAATAATACCGATATCACCTTGCCGTTGCATTTAACCAGTGATCAGCAAATCTTGCTGATCGGATGGATCGACGCCAGCCATGTTGCTATTTATACTTATGTTGGAACTGAAAACAATGGCCGATATGACTTTGAATCGGTTTCTGTGCCGGATGGCCACCAAACCTTAATTGCGTCGCTTCCACATAATGTATGGAATGGCAATCTTTTTGATCCAACTATTTCGCCGGATGGCCGCCAAATTTTAGTAAGCAATAGTCCGTATCGTTATTATCCCTTTACGCCTCAAGTTGCGGTTATCAATACACAAACCGAACAAGTGCGCTATTTTCCAAATATTGTTCGGCAAACCGGCGGCAATTTTACAACGATAGCTTGGCGCCCAGGATATCCCAATAGCGTTGCCGTTTCCAGTGGCGCTAATTTCTATGCATGGGAACTAAATCTCGCAACAGATTCGGCGACGAATTTAGCGAAAGGCTGGTACCCAACTGCTTGGTCACCAGACAGTAAAACTTTGATATTAATCGCAGAAATTTTTGGAGATAGCATAACGCCGCCATTTTCGATTGAAGCAATGACCTTTGATAGTCAAATGCATGTAGCGTCACAAATTATCTTAACGAATGCAGCGTATGGTTTTCCCTTTGTTGGTTTTATCAAAACATCAGGTTAATCATAAATGCTAATTTTGGATTAGAAATTTAGAACCTATCGGGACTATCTAAAATTTTGCGCTTGGTGCAATTTTATAGCTTATTAGAGACCTGAGCCTAAAAATGGAATAAAAGGGATCGGGGGACACCCCCGGCCCCGTCAGGAGGCATGCTGCCTCCTGCGCCTCCTGCTTTGTGCTTTACGTATGCTCAGGTCTCTAGTAACTACTCAGGGGATATGGACAAGATCCGCTGCTGGGTAGTTGCTAATATTTATTTCACAATTGTAAACGCATTCATGTGGTGAACATACTGCTAATGCGTATTTTGCAAATCATCTGAACGCTCTAGTAGCGCCAGACGAAATCCTCTATTTTCATAATACTCAATGGATCTGCCGCTGCTACGGCGCGCAATACGCGCAACTTTGTATTCGTGATCCCAAGATCCTCCGCGGATACATCTATTATTCGGGGAATTTTCATTCTCTCTACCGTCATCTGCCATATATGGATAATCAGCATAAAGCGTATTCGTCCATTCCCGAGCGTTCCCTGCCATATCCATTACACCATATATGCTTGCGCCTTGCGGGTAGCTCCCCACCGGTGTAGTTTCTTCCTGGCCATTCTCACTTGTGTTCGCTTTGCTGGTGTCCCACTTATCTCCCCATGGATAGATCCTTCCATCGGTTCCTCGCGCTGCTTTCTCCCACTCAGCTTCGCTTGGCAGCTTCCATTGCTTATTCATCATTTTACTTAACCAATTGGCATATATCTTCGCGTCGTACCAACTCACATACACCACCGGATGCTCCGGCTTATATTTTTGCTCATCCCAATTTTGCGGCTCTTCATATGACATGGATTCTATAAACAGCCGATATTCCGCTACCGTCACCGGATATTTCCCAATCTCATATGCCGGCAGGTTCACAATATGCTGCGGCGTTTCCCAAATCTCAGCATGTTTATCTTTGCTTTTATTACTCCCCATCAAAAATGTTCCAACTGGAATGGCGCATACCGGCGGCGCAATATATTGTATGCCATCATGCTCTTGCAGTTCGTACCCCAATCGTTTCAGCCACTTTGGCAGCTTACCATTATCGATTGTATCTCGCTTTATGCGCATCCCTCCATCCACATATCTTTCCTCCGGCTGATACTTATGCCGCTTCATACCTCGCGCATAGAGCCTATCAACTGCCCAGGACCCTCCTCGCACCACTCTCGGCTCTGCGCTTCCTGTTTCCTCCCTCCCATCATTCTCTTTATACGGATATTCTTTATACCGTGTACTTGTCCACTCCCACACATTCCCAGTCATATCCATCACCCTATACACACTTTCATCTCTTGGATATTTCCCTACCGGTGATGTTTCATATATTTCTACTTCTCCGGTATTCGCGCTTCTATCTTTCCACTCATTTCCCCACACATATCTGCGTCGTTCCAGTCCTCGCGCTGCTTTCTCCCACTCAGCTTCGCTTGGCAGCTTCCATTGCTTCCCCGTCACTGTGCTCAGCCACTTGGCATACGCCAGCGCGTCGTACCAACTAACATACACGACCGGATGTTCCGGCCGCTGCTTCTGCTCTTCCCAATCTCGTGGATCTGCATACGATGTGGCTTTTAAAAACAATCGATATTCAGCCACCGTCACCGGATATTTCCCTATCTCATATGCTTTTAAAAATACCCAACTTGGCGGAGTCTCATCTTGCTCCAAATATTCGCTTTGGGTTTTGTCGCTGCCCATTAAAAATTTTCCAGACGGAATTAACTCTAATGGCGGCGCAATATACCGCACACCATCGCGATCTTTCAGCTCATATCCCAATTGCTTCAGCCATTCCGGCAAATACTGTACTTCAGCGTGTTCATCCATTTGTATTGCCCTCCAATTTATTCTCTTATTATATATTACATTATATTTTTGTATTTGTTATAATAATTTTACTTAAAAATATGGTAAAAATATATAAAACCGAAAAATGAAGCATGAATTTCTTTTGCCTGACCACAATGGCTCGGGATACGTAATGGGTAACGCCCCTTGCGTGGGTATTGGGGCGCCTCCCAAAAAATCATTTTTTAAACAATATTCCTTATGTGTACCGCGCGGTATTTGTACTACTATTGCAATCCAAGTGAAACAATGGGTATTGCTGATCTTGTCAATAAAAAAGGCGGCCATTTCGGCCGCCTTAAACAAATTGTTTGCACAACACCGATTGTTAAACGGGCTGAAGCGTTTTTTTGATTCCTTTCACTGCGCGCTGGCGTTTTGGTATGCGCTGTGTCAGCCCGGTTGCCAACAGCGGCAACGCCAGTGTAGCGTCTACCCGCGCATCTAAAACCGGTTGAACCGCTGCTGAGTTGAGTGAGAACGTCTCGGTTTTTGCCGAAAGGCTGCTGAAAAAATTATTCATGATAGCCGTTGTGTTGCATAAAAGAACCACCGCGGTTTCATCTTGAATAAGATTCTGCAGAACTGCCATATCACGATCCTTAGCAACCGGCCCGAGTTCCGGCGCATTTACAGCAAAAACCGGGATAGCTTTTTCTGCTCCCGTAATGATTACCCCTGGTCGCGACGAGGTGCGATTGATAGCTAGCCCAAGCGTTTTCAGCAATTCAAAAGAACCGGCGCCGCTTTGCATTTGGCTGAGAGCTGCGTTAATTTTTTTGGTTGCAGCGTCCTCATCTGCGGCCAGGTGTATCGATTGGGTAGGCTGCGCTTCTGCTACGTAGTGCCGGCTGCCGGATGATTCTAATACATCTGCCAGCACATTGTCTCCTTCCAAAACAACTGCCGAAACCAGACCGCGATGCATTAATTCGGTCGTTATTTCGCGCAGACCGTCGGCAATAAACGATGGCCCCAAAGCAAGAATTATAGGCGCAGATTCACTGCGCGCCGCTTGTTCCCATCGATTCAAAATCTGCCCCAATGCCCGGCCCGGACCGCGAATAGCGGAAACGCTATCCAGCACACCACCGGTAGACGCAGTGGGGTTCAGTTGCATTGGTATCAGCGGTGTAAACCCTGCGGGCGCATTTGCCGCGCCTAACGCTTCAGCGTTGGCAGGAATATATACTGAACCATGCATGCCGATAGCGCAAGCGTCGGCGCCATAAGATCCGGTATCTGGCACAGAGCCGTAAGACGGCCAAACCATTTTGCCGGAGTTTTCATGCGGATATAATGGGTCATCGGCTGGAATTGAGCCGATAGTAACCCCTTCAAGACCTGCGTAGCGTTCAGCGTGTGCAGCAATTAAATCATCGGTAGCGCCAATTGGGCCATGGTGCGGCCCGCGGAAAGAAAGGCCGCGCTGCACCAGCATCCGATCCATCTCTTGCACGCCGAACGCTTCACGGATATATGCTATGGCTACTTCATGGTCGAAATTCTTGCAAGAGAAAATATCCATAGTGAAGAAATCCAGCGCCGGAAACGTGTGGATGGCAATGTGGCTTTCGGCTATAACAACTAAGCCGGATACGCCGGAATATGCGGGATCTGGGGCAATGTATTCAAACATATATGGTCCGCCGATGCGGGTCATACCGATTGCGCGGGGGTAGTCAGTAAGTATACGCTCAACAACGATACGATCCGCCAATTTCGCGGTATCGCACTTGCTGCCATCAATAATCAAATGTGGTCCAAACAATGCTGCGGTCCTTTCGGAAATAGAAATGTTCCGGCGCTAGCTTTCACCGGTGTGCATGCAGGCAATATACCAGCTTAAATAGTTGTAAAACCCGGGAATTCGGGTGTAAAAATTTGAAATGTCTGATGGAGTACTCATATATCCATTCACTTTCTTAAGTTACGGCATATATTCAATAAGTTTTCTATTGGAAAAATAGAATAAAACCAAGAAAGCACGCTTGTTATTGTTTGTGTGTTTTCTGGCGCCGCAACGGGACGACACCGACAATAATTTTTGCCAGCTAAATTAAAACAATACTCCGAAAATAGCAGAATGTCAATAGGACTTTGTGTTTATCAATATTTTTATACTCTATTTGCTTTTGTTATCCTCTTTGTGATACTATCTAACCAGTTAGTTATTTAAATATGCATTGGTTATCCAAATCCGCAAAGCATAGTGGCGCGCAAATGTGCATTGCGGAAGTTGCCGATAAAATAAATTGAACATACCAAATGCGTATAGAAGAAAAGGCAATTGAAATATCTTATGACTCATTCCCGACCCCGTAATTCCGAGCTGGCGATGAACGCAATTCTGCTTGCGGCCGAACAAGTATTTATGCAATCCGGATTTGCCGGAGCGCGAATAGATAGTATTGCCGCCGAGTCCGGTTATAATAAAAGTCTGATTTTTCAGTATTTTGGGGATAAAGAAGGGTTGTATAAAGCGGTTATTCACCGTATAAAAAAAGAAATTGCGCTTGATCTGGAGAAATTTTGCAATTATGCGCTGGAATGGTTTGAGCAGGAATGCACGCGCGAACGTGTTGAAAAAGTACTGCGTGAAGCAATTACTTTTTCTTTCACATTCAGTGATCGTTACCCAAACATATTCCGGTTATTGCTTTGGGAAGCCGCCGAAGGCTGGACGGTTTATAAAGAACGAAACGCAACCGATGCGTCACCGAAATTATTGGAACAATTTATCCAATATTTAGAACGCGCTCAGTCGGAGGGATTTATTGCGCCAACTATTAATATTACTATTTTGATTGCATATATCCTAAGCGTTCCCATCAGTTTTCGCTTTAATACTGCTCGGCTGCAAATGCTGCTGCCGAATTTTGAGTGGAATACCAGTGAAGCCAATGACTTGGCGCGCGAACAATTCATTGTGATTTTTCTGCAATCCATCCTTCCACCGGAACCATCCGATAAGTATTCATAATTAGATGAAGTTTTACCTTATGCGCAGTTTGCTTTGCGCAGACCATACAAATAACTTTGAAGAAAGTAGAGACCTGAGCCTAAAAAGAATAAGCGGAATCGAGGGGATACTCCCGGCCTCGTCAAAAACCATGCTGCCTTCTGCTTTACGTAAGCTCAGGTCTATAATACGAAAGGTATACACGCAATGAAATTGGCTTATAAATGGCAAGTAACAATTGTTATGGTTATAGGATTGTTTATGGCAATCTTGGATAACACCATTGTCAGTGTCGCTTTGCCGCAGATTCAAAAAAACTTGAATGTCTCATCTTACGATACGGTAACATGGGTTGCGACGGCGTATTTTTTAGCGCAAGCCGCTGTCATTCCGATAACCGGCTTTTTAATTGACCTGATAGGTTCGAAATGGGTGTTTATTATCTCCTTAACGCTCTTTACCATTGGGTCTTTTCTATGTTCGTTCGCGCCATCTTTTTCTTTATTGATTCTTTTCCGAGTTTTTCAAGGATTAGGCGGCGGCGCGTTAATGCCTGTAGTGTTTGCTGAGATTTTCCGAGTATTTCCTCCAAGCGAACGCGGACCAGCTTCAGCAGTTATTGGTGTGCCGATTCTGCTGGCTCCGGCCTTTGGCCCGACTATCGGCGGGTATTTTACCACAACGTTTGATTGGAATTCGATTTTTAAAATTAATGTGCCCATCGGTGTGTTAGCTGTTATTTTGGCGTTCTGGGTTTTGAAAAGTAAAAAAAGCGAAGATTCCCAGTTCGGCAGTAACGCAGTAACTCGAAATAATTTTGATGTGTTGGGGCTGATTTTATCGATGGCTGCGTTTACCATTTTAGTGTACGCTATCACTGAAGCCGGTATTAAAGGCTGGTCAGATCAACATGTAGATCTCTTTTTGCTTGCCGGCGGTGTTTTACTCGTAATATTCGTTATCGTCGAGCTGTTGGTGAAAGATCCTGTGCTGGATATGCGGCTGTTTAAAGTATACAGTTTTACCATGGGTAATATAGTTACGTGGGCGCTCAGCGCATTTTTATTTGGCAGCCTCTTTTTGCTGCCGTTCTTTTTCCAGAATGTGCAAGGTGTCTCTGCGCTTACTTCGGGCGAATATCTGATGTCGCAAGGGCTTGCGGCAGCGCTTGCCACAGCTGTAGCCGGCAGACTATATAATGTAATTGGGCCGCGTTGGCTGACATTTTTCGGCATGGCAATTGTTGCGGTTGCAACGATTGGTTTTATGAATCTTACACTCGGCACATCCGGGTGGGATCTGCAAGGGTGGTTTATCTTGCGCGGATTAGGTTTAGGCCTAACGAATGTGCCGCTGCAAACTTTTGTGGTTTCACGCATCAGTAACCGTGATTTGCCGCGCGCCTCATCGCTGGTAAGCGTTACACGGCAAGTATTTTCCTCCATTGGTGTTGCGGTGCTTACAGCGTATCTAACAACGCAAACTACTTCTCAGGCAAATACGCTGGGTACACAAATCAGTAAACAATTTGCCGGCAAACCACCGACCGGTGAAGCGCTGAATTGTATTACTAATTTTGGTAAAGCCGGCAGCGCAGCAATTCAGCAATGCGTAAAAGGATATATTTTCCAAAACGCTACTACTTCTGCGCTCAATGAAACGTTTACGTTTGTGCTGATTGGTTGTGTTGTTGCGGCAGGTGTTGCGCTGTTTATCGGTAAAGATCCCAATGTTGAAATGGCAAAAGAGGCGCGGAAACGCGGTGAAACAGTAGAAAGCCGCCCTGCAATGATTGGCGAATAATATTTGCAATCCGGTTGCCGCTGTGCAATGCAGCTGCCGCTGAAGATAGCGCCGCGCCGCAAAAGGTTTTTGGATTACCTTTTGCGGCGTTTTGTATTTTGAGGGATTATTTATTTTCTTTGCTGCATGCCAATTAATTTTGCGACCAGCGAAACGCTGAGGCGGCGAACGCAATGCCAAGCGCACTCCACAATGCCAGCACCGCAAGATCTGTTGAATAGGCTGAAAATGCTGCGCCGTTATTCATAATTTGCCGCATCGCGTCATTTATATGTGTTAACGGCAGAAATTGAATAATTGGGTTGAGAAATGTCGGCGCATTATTGGTGGGAAAATATGAGCCGCCTAAAAACATCATCGGGAATGAAATCAGAAATGATATGCCCTGCGCGGTTTGCTGATTTTTGGCAAAAGACCCAATGATGAAACCAATTGCCAGCATTGTCAGCGCGCCAAGCACAACGGTAGCCGTTAAAGCTGCCCAACTGCCATAATTATGGACATGGAAAACAGATATTCCCACAGCTATCAGCAGCGCCGCCTGAATTATCGATAATAGCAGCCGCGATATTGTTTGCGCGGTTATCAGTGTTATCGATGTTAATGGTGTGGCTGCCAATCGTTTTAATACGCCATTTTGCCGCCAAATTACCAATTCTGTGCCGGCTCCAAGGTTAGCCCACATAAGCATTAATCCAATCATGCCGGGCACTATAAAGTCAATATAAGAATATGTGTGTACACTATAAGCTTTTTCTGTCAGGTGAATAGGAACAGGAGCTTTGGTAATCTGCTGGTTTAGCGCATCCGTTATTTGTTGAACTGCGCCTTGCGTGAACCCCAGCGTGGAGATATTGCTTTGATTATAATATACATCTAAATTTGCGTTGCTGTTTTTTAAATCTTGCGTAAACGTTGGGCCAATTACCAGCATAGCGTCGAGCGAGCCTTTTTGAAACAGCGCGTATTCTTGGTTGAATGTTCCGGTTGAAATATGCAGCGCGGTGTTTTTTTGCAAACCACTTACGATTGATTGCGATATTGCGCTGTTATCTTGGTCTACAACGCCCATGTTTAATGTATATGTATTCGAGTTTCCAAACAGCCAGCCGAACGCAAAAATTGAAATAAGCGCCAAACCCAATGTGGTAATGATATACATTCTATCGCGCCATAGCATTTTTATACTGGCGGAAAGAGTAGTAGCAAACGATTTCATATGAGTAATTTCCTGCTTCCAATGAGTTCAATCACGCAATGCGTGACCGGTTAATGATAAAAATACATCTTCGAGTGTTGGAGATTGCACGATGGCGTTTTCAATGACTGCGCCGATTTCATCGGCGTATTCAAGCAGACCGGAAAACGCAGCGCGGGTGTTTTTGGTTTGCAGCGTTATCGAGAAACCGGTTTTTTGTGCCTGAACCGTTTCAGGTATTGCCTGTAGTTTATAAAGTTGTATGGTATCCGAGGAATCGCACCGAAATTCTGCTGTGATGGATGCAGCAATATTTAAGGACGCGATTAATCTAGCCGGTGTATCCAGCGCAATAATTTTCCCTTGATCGATGATAGCTATCCGATCGCAAAGTTTCTGCGCTTCATCCATAAAATGTGTGGTCAGCAATACAGATTTCCCTTTTGCGCGCGTATCTTCAATAATGCCCCAAAGCATATGCCTGCTTTGCGGGTCTAGGCCGGTAGTCGGCTCATCTAAAAACAGCAGCGCCGGATCATTAATTAATGCTGCTGCTAGGGCAAGTCTTTGCCGTTGTCCGCCGGAAAGGTTCTGTGGAAATGTTCCGGCTTTATCTTCCAAAAAAACTTCTTGCAGCATTTTTCGCGGGTTGCGTCCATTCGGGTAAAACGAACTGAACAATTGCAAAATTTCCAATGATGTCAGTTCTTCAAAAAAAGTTGTAGATTGCAGTTGTACGCCAATAAGTTCATGAATTTTGGCGCTTTTTTGCGATACGTTATAGCCTAACACCTGTGCAGTTCCTTGGGTTGGTTTGCGTATACCCTCTAAAATTTCAATAATGGTAGATTTCCCGGCGCCGTTTGGTCCAAGCAATCCAAAAATTTCACCGGAGTGAATTTCAAAGCTCACATCATTTACTGCGGTAAATTTGCCATATTGCTTGATGAGACCTTGCGCCGAAACAACTACGCCATCGGTACGCTGCGGTTGATTTTCCATAAAATACTCCTGTTCAATACGCTTTCGATATGGTCGATAGTAGTATCATAGGCGCTGTGCGTTGATTTGTGATCTTTCTGAGGATAGGTTTTATCTATGACTGAAGTCATGTGTATGAATTGAAACGCACATTTGGCAATTCGGAATATTTCCCAAAATAGCGTCAGGCGTTTCGGACATTGAACGCCTTACTGGGAAGCGTATTTCGATTGTAAATTTGGTAGTTTATATTGGCTTTTTGGCCGGGCAGTATAGCGCAAGGTACTGAAAGCAAGAAAGCAGGAAAATAGTAGCTATTGCGTCATATACTGTAGGTAGGCCTCGTTGCAGAGGCGTACACGAAGCAGTGGTAAAAAGAGGAGTTATCTAACTATGGCGACAAAAACAGCAATAATTGGCGTTTCTATGGATCTCGGCGCCGGCCGGCGTGGAGTAGACATGGGGCCAAGCGCAATTCGCTGCGCGGGTTTGACCAATGAGCTGCAGCAATTAGGTTTAGAGGTTCGCGATTTAGGGGATATCCGCGCGAATATTCCAGAAATATTAGAGCCGGGAAACCCAAAACTTAAATATTTGGATCCCATTCGGGAAACTGTAACCAAAGCGGCCAAAAAGATGAGTGAAATTGATAAAGAATATATTATGGTGGCGCTTGGCGGCGACCATAGCATCAGTTTAGGCTCGGTTGCGGCTTCCGCGCAAAAACATGGTCCACTGTCGGTTCTGTGGGTGGACGCCCACGGTGATTTTAATACAGATGTATCATCACCATCCGGAAATATTCATGGTATGGTGCTGGCGGCGCTGGCTGGTGTTGGCGCGCCGCAGTTAACGGATATTGGAGGGTTCAGCCCGAAAGTTGATGCAGATAAAATAGTGATTTTAGGCGCGCGTTCTCTGGATACCGAAGAGAAGAAATTGCTGCGCAGTCATCAGGTGCAGGTATATACCATGCATGATATCGATCGGCGCGGGCTGGTTTCAGTAGCGCAAGAAGCATTGGAATATCTGCTGCGCGACGGTAATGCGCTGCATGTTAGTTTCGATATTGATTCGGTAGACCCCAGTGAGGCTCCGGGAGTTGGCACACCGGTTCCGGGCGGGTTAACTTATCGCGACGCTCATTTAACCATGGAAATGATTGCGGAAACGCAGAAAATGTGTTCATTGGATATGGTTGAAGTAAATCCTATATTGGATACGGCAAATAAAACCGGTCAACTTGCAGTTGGGTTGATTGCTTCGGTATTTGGCAAACGTATTTATTGATTTTGCCGCAGAAAGATTATCAGGATAATGTTGCGATGCCGAACTATGAAAGTTATCCTGATAATTTGGGTTTATCAGTGGCTGCGTGCTTTTTTATTAAAAATATATTTTGGGAGGCGCCCCAAACCCCGCGTAAGGGGCATTGCCCCTTACGTATCCCCATCCAATTGGTGTGCTGTATATACATGACTGCGCGGCGCCAGTAGCCGGCCGGTTTCATCCAGCAAAATAATCGGCAGTTCAGCGCGGGTATTTCTTTGCGCACAGTAATTTAAATCATCATCTAATTGCACGCGATGCACAGCTTTACCCGCCATTGTATTGCGCAGAAATTGCAGGGTATCATTGTGGCAGTTTTCGGCGTAGGAAATCGCTAATTGCGCCGCTTCACCAAATGTTATAGTGATATCAGCCAAATTTGCCAGCCTTTGCAGTTCTGCAAGAATTATTCCTGCGGTAAATGTGTCATCAGCTGCAGGGAGCATACCTCTGCCGGCGCACACAACCAGGCCCGGCGCCGGAAAATTTGCCAGTATGCATTGCGCCGCCGCCGCCGCGTTGCGTAAACATGCCGCGGTGACAACACCTGCGTGATGCATAAAACAGGCGGTGATGGCTTTGGTTCCGTTGGTGGTAGCAATGACTACATGTTTATTTGTGAAATCTGTATGAGCAATTTCTGCCGGAGAATTGCCGAATTGGAACCCTTCAGGGCATATACCCTGTTTTTCTCCCACTAAAAAATACTCTTGATGTGTTTGCCATATTTCCAGCGCCTCTTCTATTGAAGAAGCAATTTGAATGGTTTCCGCGCCGCGCTCTTCCAACACAGATATGGTAGTTGTTGCGCGGATAACATCAATAACTGCGCACGTCGCTTGCGGATATTCTTGTAAGGCATACGGGATATCTGCAATACTCAAGACGGCGTCAGCCCAAAAAACTGCACTCATTTTCCTGCTCGCGTTTCTAAAATCCGGCTTGTTCTACTTCAACAGCGCCGCTGCCCAAAGCGTCTTCCAATTTTTTATGCAGGGCAAGGTCATATTTTACGGTGTTTGTTTTTGGCCGCAGCGTCACGCAAGATCCGTTAGAGTTGGGTAAATCGATAATCAAATCAAAGGTATCCGTGCCAGGCGCGGAACGAATTGTTTTCATAACCTCTTCCGTGCGGCTGATATCTGCGGAAGGCTGCCCATTGCGTTTTATGCGCACTTTTATATGAAATTTTCTTTCTGCGGAATCAGATTCGGCAATTTTCATTTCCTCCACACTATCGGCGGTAAACTTTACTGTTTCATCTTGAACGGCGACTTTGCCGGTAATAAATATTTTTTTATTTTCTTGAAAAATGGATTCAGACTCGGCAAAAGTACGCGGAAAGATTACAATCTCCATTGAACCGGTTAAATCTTCAAATTGAATATACGCCATTTTCTGGCCGCGTTTTGTAATCAGCGTGCGCACACCAACAATTCTTCCGCCAAGGGTAATTGTTTGGCCGGCCCATTCCTCACTTAGCGCTGCAATGCTTGCGTTTGTGCGCGAACGAATGTATCCCGCCACGCCTTCCAGCGGGTGATGCGAAATATATAGGCCGAGCATTTCATATTCGCGGGCTAATAATTCCTCTAACGGCAAATCCGGGCAATCCGATAAGGTAAACTCCAGGGATTCATGGCTGGGCATATCACCAAATAAACTTGCCTGACCGGAATTTTGCATTTTTTTCTGAATTTGCGCTAACTGCATGGCGCGATCAATATTTTCCAGCAACTGCGAACGGCGTCCCAGCGAATCCATGGCGCCGGCTTTAATAAAATACTCTAAGGAAGAACGTGTAACCGCTTTCATATCAACACGCCGGCAAATATCCAGCAAATCGGTGTATGGGCCGCCGCGCGCGCGTTCCTCGATTAATGCTTCAATAGCTTTGGCGCCGATATTTTTAATGGCCGAAAGACCAAACCGCACTGCGTTATTGCCTTGAGCGTCGATTTCAACTTTAAAACCCGAATCGCTTTTATTGACATCCGGCTGTAAAACCTGCACATTCATCCTGCGGCACTCATCTAAAATATTCACAATTTTTTTAGTGTCACCAGATTCGGTTGTCATAGTGGCGGCCATCAATTCGGCGGGATAATTCGCTTTTAAATATGCGGTTTGGTAAGCAACCCACGCATAGGCGCAAGCGTGGGCTTTATTAAAGCCATATCCTGAAAACGGCTCGATTAAATCGTACAATTTAAGAGCGATATCCTCGGAAATATCATTTTTTATGCATCCCTGTATAAATTTCTCCTTATATTTCATCATTTCTTCGACCTTTTTTTTACCCATGGCTTTGCGGAAGGAATCTACCTCCAGCCAATTGAAACCGGCTAAATGCACTGCAATTAACAATACCTGATCTTGATAAACGATAACGCCATATGATTCTTTCAGGAATTCCTCTAATCGCGGATGCAAATAGGTAATAGCAATTTTGCCATGTTTCGATTGAATGAATTTTGGTATTGAATCCATTGGGCCGGGCCGATAGAGCGCGACCATTGCGGTAAGGTCTTCCACACAAGTGGGTTTAAGTTCCGCCAGATATTTGCGCATAGCGCCTGATTCAAACTGAAATATTCCGGTTGTTTCACCTGCGCCAAGCAGATCAAATGCTTTTTGCGCCTCTGGCCCTTCGGTTGGCAAACGGTCTAAATCAATTTCGATATTTTGGGTTTCCATAATAAATTTCTGAGTGTTTTGCAGAATCGTCAGGTTGGAAAGCCCCAAAAAATCCATTTTTAACAGGCCAAGCGCCTCGATATGCGCTTGTTCGTATTGGGCAACCAGCCAAGAATTAGGATCTTTGGGGTCACGCAGCTGCAGGGGGGCATATTCAACCAACGGCTCGCGCGCTATCACAACCGCGGCAGCGTGCACACCGGTTGACCGAACCGAGCCTTCTACGGTAAGCGCCATATCATAAATTTCTTTTACAACGCTGTCTGTGGCGTATACCTGCGCTAAATCGGGCTGAGATTCCAGCGCGGAACGCAATGTAACCTTTGGGCCGGTAGGAATCATACGCGCTATGCGGTCAGCGTCGGACTGTTTTGAAAGCACGCGGCCGACATCTCGCACCGAAGCTTTGGCTGCTAATGTGCCGAAGGTAACAACTTGGGAAATTTTATCGGCGCCATATTTTTCTGCAACATATCGAATCACTTCTTCACGGCGGTCATCCGGGAAATCCATATCAATATCCGGCATGGATTTGCGTTCGGGATTCAGAAAACGTTCAAAAAGCAGATCGAAACGCATGGGATCGACGTTGGTGATGCCAAGCGCATAACTTACCAGCGAACCTGCGGCAGATCCTCGCGCCAAGCAGCGAATGCCTCTGCTGCGGGCATAATTGGTATAATCCCACACAATCAAAAAGTAAGATGTAAACCCTTTAGAGTTAATAATGGAAAGTTCGTAGTTTAGTTTGTCCCAAATCTGCTGATCCGGGTTATTGCCATAAATTCGGTAAATGCCTTTTTCTGCTTGCTTATATAAATATTCCTGCTGATCTTTATATTCCGGCGGAATAGCAAAATCCGGTAATCCGGCTTCGCCAAAGGGAATGCGGATAGTGCAGCGTTCTGCCACTTCCATGGTGTTTTTTATCGCTGAAGGAGCGAAATCGAATAATGCGCTCATTTCTTTCGGGCTGCGCAAGTAATATTCATTGCTGTCGAAGCGCATGCGTTTTGGGTCATCCATAGTTTTGCCGGTTTGAATGCATAAAAGAATATCTTGGCTGCGCGCGTCTTCGGAGTGCACATAGTGCAGATCGTTTGTGGCCAGCAGCGGGATGTTGGTTTCTTTGTGCAGCTCTAACAACGCCTGATTCAACCGATTTTGCTCTTCTAAACCGTGGTGCTGCTGCAGCTCCAAATAATAGCGACCGGGAAAAATAGAGGTATACCATTCTAATGTCTGTTTAGCGCCATTCATATCACCCTGCAAAAGCATTTTAGGAATTTCGCCGGAAAGGCAGGTAGACGTAGCTATTATTCCTTCGCTATACTGTTCTAACGTTGCTTTATCAATTCTCGGCCGCACATAATAGCCTTTTGTGTGGGCAATTGTGGTAAGTTTCAGCAGATTTTTATAGCCAATATCGTTTTCTGCCAGCAGCAGCAAATGGAAATAATCGTACATCCCTGTTTTTTCGGTGATAGGTTTCGGCGAAAGATAAGCCTCTACGCCAATAATTGGTTTCACTCCGGCTTCTTGGCAGGCTTGATAAAACTCTATTGCGCCATACATTGCCCCATGGTCGGTGAGCGCCAATGCAGACATTCCCTGCGCTTTTGCAGTTTTTGCCAGATCTTTTATGTGAGAATGGCCATCCAGCAGCGAATATTCGCTATGCACGTGAAGGTGTGTAAATTCTGCGGGCATGAAAAACTAATATCCTATCTGTGTGTAATAAAAAAAGGTCTAATGAATATTGAATTAGGTATAGTAAACGTGGCAGCGCCTCTGTGCGCTTGAAGAATTCGTGCTTCGAAAATTTCTTCAAGATTTTCTGATTATCTATCTGAATTCATTGTATATTATGCATGTATTGGATTCAAACATGCTATGCGATAGATAAGATGGATGAAAAATTTTTTTCCGGCAAACTATTCTTTGCGCAAGGATGGGCAAAAATATAAAAAGACATCCGGACTGTAATTTTGTGACAAAAAGACATCACGCAATGTGGTGTTTTATGCGATGAATATGAGTGGTACGAGTGATACGTCAACGACGACGATACCCTTGTCAAATCAAAAAAAACATATCCACAAGGAGTTTTCATGAAAAAGACCGCAGTAGTCACATCCTTAGTTTTGGCCGCATTTGGGGCCGGAGCCGCTTATTTGGCGTCTCGTGAAGATAGCCGCGCTTGGTTTGTTAAAACCGGAACTGCAGCATATAAAGGGTTTACCGGAGCTGTAGAGTGGGTAAACCAATTCCGTGAAAAAGATTCATATGATTTTTCGCAGCACGAACTGCCGAAATATGAGGCCAATGGATCTTATCATCGTGAGCCGGAATATACCCATAACTAAAAAAATATTTCATCTCAAGGTAATAGAAAACTTTATGTTTTATCCGCATGATCGAACACCATGCGGATAGTTTCGTATAGTGAAATAACTGAGAAACTGTTGAATTCAATTGAATGGATTAGCCATTTCCGAAAAAAAATATGGCTTTACGAATATACTAAATGTAGCTGGTATAGAGCTGATTGAAAAAAAAGATTTATGGCGAGTAAGGGAGTTTCGCGATGAAAAAACTGTTATTTGCGGCGGCAATTATTGCCACGTTGATATTCCAAGGACCAATAAAAAATTTGCGCGCCACTACGCCACAGCATTCGCAAATAGCAATTTTGCGGCAAAATCCGTTGCTGCCGAAGCGATTTGCGGTTATTCAGCCAATGGCAAGTAACGCTGTACTAAACGTTCATGTTGATATGGCGGTAAAAAGCCAAACTGTGTTGAAAGCGTTTATTGCGGCGCAGCAAAACCCTGCATCGGTGTTATATCACAAATATATTACCCCGGCGCAATTTGCTTTAATGTTTGGCCCAACTGCCACACAATTAGCGGCAGTAGAAAATTATATGGCGTCTCAGGGAATGACCGGGATTGCGGTATCAGCAAATCATTTAATTATTAGCGCTACCGCAACCGTTGCGCAAGCTTCTGCGGCGTTTCAAGCGCGAATGGCGTTGATAACGGTGCAAGGACATGTTTACTATACTTCAGTAACTTCACCGATAGCTCCGTCAGATATTTCATCGTATATTACCACAATTACCGGTTTGGATAATTTGCCAAAAGAGCAGCCGCATGTGCTTGTGGCTCCGCCAAATTCTCATAATCCTAAAGTAGTAAACGGCCCGATTGGTGGATACACCCCGGCGCAATTAGTTTCTGCTTACGATATTGCGCCGCTGCAAACGGCAGTAGATAGCGGAAATAACATGAAAATCGGCTTGGTAGAGTTTGACGGCTTTACACAAAGTGATGTGAATGCATTTGCCAGCTATTATCATTTGCCAAATCCAAATATAACCATACATTTGGTAAATGGCGCTACCAATACGACGGGAAGCGGCGCAATTGAAGATGAGTTGGATATTGAAGTGCTGAATTCGATTGCGCCAAACGCCTCGCAAGATGTATATATTGGCCAGCAAACTACCCCTTTTGCCGATGTATTAAATGCTATAGCTACAGCAGATACAGACCCGATTGTATCTGCTAGCTGGGGTAATTGTGAAGCCAATGTTGGAACTGCTGCGATAAGCGCAATGGACACTGTTTTTATGGAAATGGCCTCACAGGGGCAGACTTTTTTTGCAGCCGCAGGTGACTCCGGCGCTTATGACTGCAATGACACATTTAATTCAAACCCAAGTTTAGCGGTAGACTCACCCGCGGATGATCCATATGTCGTTGGGGTTGGCGGCACGAACTTGCAGCTTACCGCGCAGAATTCTTACCAAAGCGAAAGCGTTTGGGGAGATTCTACCGATACATCCAACAGCGCTACCGGAGCAGGCGGCGGCGGCGGGTATAGCTCCATTTTCAGTGAGCCGTCATATCAAAGCACGGCGCCAAGTATCTCTGATGCTTCAAATGCGCGTGTTGTGCCGGATGTTTCCGCCGACGCAGATCCTGCAACGGGATATTCAGTCTATTGCACAATCAGCGCAGCCGGATGTTATTCTTCCGGATGGACACTTGTTGGCGGCACAAGCGCCGCGGCTCCGCTTTGGGCAGCAATCATGACGCAAATAGATGTGTATTTAGCTGCGCATGGTAAATCGTATGTTGGCTATGTGAACCAAGCATTGTATACATATTACAATTCCTCTGCGTACAGCTCGGCGTTTCACGATATTACCCAAGGTTCGAATTTATATTATCCGGCAGCCGCAAACTACGATCCTGCTTCGGGAATTGGGACATTAGACGCTTGGAATCTTGCCAAAGTATTTGTTAACGGCGCTTCATCTTCCGGTGGAACACCAACACCTACGCCAAGTGTAACTGCAACAGCAACGGTTACAGTTACCGCAACCCCAGGCTCCAAAACACCCTTGCAGTATACCATTGGTGTTTATGCGGCACGCTCAGGCACATTTTATCTTAAGAATAGTAATAGCAGCGGCAACGCAGACAATATGTTTATGTATGGGCCGCCAAACAGCATACCGCTGGTTGGTGATTGGACAGGTAAAGGGTACGATAGCGTTGGGGTGTATGTGCCGCAAACCGGAGCGTTTTATTTAAAGAACAGCAACTCTTCCGGAGCGGCGGATAATGCGTTTGTGTATGGGCCGCCAAACAGCATACCGCTGGTGGGAGACTGGACGGGCCAAGGGTACGACAGCGTTGGGGTGTATGCGCCGCAAACCGGAGCGTTTTATTTAAAGAACAGCAATTCCTCCGGCGCGGCGGATAATGCGTTTGCCTATGGGCCGCCAAATAGCATACCGCTGGTG